>JAISRB010000045.1 GCA_031273825.1 Clostridiales bacterium | reverse complement strand
AGCATCTTGATTTTTTCGTTGCCTCGCCAATACGCTCCGGCTATGCTCGTCAGCTTAAAGGCCTTTATTTTGCCCGTCGACGGCAAATGCGGGCCTCTGCACATTTCAACAAAGTCGCCCTGCCTATAAAAGGTCACGGGAGAGCCGTCGGGCAAATCGTTTATCAGCTCAAGCTTGTAGTCCTCGCCGAATTTTTTGACCTGCTTTATCGCGTCGGCCTTGCTCAGCGAAAATTTTTCTATGACAAAATCGGCCTTTATGATTTTGTTCATCTCGGCCTCTATCTTTTGAAAATCCTCCGCGCTTATCTTTGACACAAAATCAAAGTCATAATAAAACCCGTTTTCTACGCTCGGTCCGATGGCAAGCTTGACCGTCGGATAGATGCTATTGACGGCCTGAGCAAGCACGTGCGCCGCCGTATGCCTGTAGACGCTCTTGCCCTCGTCGTCGTCAAAGGTCACGACCTCAAAGCGGCAATCATTCTCGATCTTAGCCGATAAATCCGCTAATCTGCCGTCGAGCTTGACGCAGAGAGCCTCTCTGAATAAGCCCTCGCTTATGCGCTTGGTAATTTCCGCGGCGGAAAGCCCGCTTTCCGCTTCCAATACTTTTCCGTTTTTTAGTGTCAACTGCATATTTATGACCCTCCGTATATTATTATCTCCATTAAACGCCGCCGTAATAAAAAAATACCCGTCCTAAGCTTTAAGGACGAGATAAAGACCCCGCGGTTCCACCTTAATTATCCGAAACAAAAAATCCGGATCTCTCGATTAAAAGTCGTTTTGCATTTTTATTCCGCAAAAGCCGGACGGCGGCGGCGGAATATCTCTGCACTGCGGCGGTACCCGTGAAGCTCCGCGTATTCTCACACCAACCGAATACTCTCTGAAAGCGGCCGTCTCCGCGAACATGTCCGCAAAACGCATATATTATTCGTATGACTTTATTATAGTACTACACCTAAAAAAAATTGTCAACAATTTTTAACGGAAAATTATCATATTTCCGCGTCATTTGCCCGAAGCCGCCGATTTTTTATAGAAAGAGTCTTTACATTTATTCCGAAATGTGATATAATTCCTAAGGTTGTCTTGCCTTATACCAAAAAACGTCAAAATTATGGCGCGCAAAAATATGTGAGGCAAAATCAATTTGGAGAAATTTAAAATATGAAGGGATGGGAAATAACCTCAAAAGAAGTCTTTAGCCTCATCGAACGCGAGGCCGCCGTGCTGCCGGACGATCAGGTAAAGGTCAAAATCACAAAGTCCGCGCTGACGTCGACGGACGGCGCGCTTTATTCGGGACTCGGGGACAAATACCCTATCATTCCCGGCCGCGCCGCCACGGGAATAGTAAGCGAATCGACCTCCGACAAATTTGAACGCGGTCAAAGGGTCGTCATTTCGCCCTACGTCAACACCGCCGCTCAAAACGGTCACGCCCATTCCGAGCAGCAAAAGGAATTGCTTTTTTCCGACATAGATATTTTGGGAGTCAACCGCGACGGTTTTTTGCGCGACTTTGTCGTCCTGCCCGTCGAAAACGTCGTTCACATGCCCGACGGCATCAACGACGACGAGGCGGTTTTTGTCGAGCATATCGCCCTCGCCCTAAAGGCTCTCGACGTTCTGAACGTCCAAAACAACGAATACGTCGCGATTTTAGGCGCGAATTCGCTTTGCGACATATTTGCACAGCTCGTCATGTATTATCACGGAGTTCCGATAATCATAGACACCAACAACGAGCTTTTGAGCGTCTGCCGCTCAAACGGCATATATTACACAATCAACCCGACCGAGACCGACTGCATAAACCGCGTCCTCGAAATAACCGGAGGAAGAATGGCCGAGCACGTCGTATTTGAGTCGAGAGCGCGTCTGCCGTTTTATTCCGCGCTGTCTCTCGCCCGCAAAAAAGGCACCGTCGCGCTCATGGGTTTCAACGTTTTTTCAGACAAAATAGAGCTGAATATGACGCCGCTGCTCAAAAAACAGCTGACCTTTACCGGCATCAACAACGGATATAACGAAATAGCGTCGGCGATAAATATTCTGGCGAACAAAATTTTGAAGCTTGACGGACTCGTCAGTCACAAAATAAGCTTTGAGGAAGCTCCCGACACGATAAAGGGAATGCTTCTCAATCCGCTGAATTACCGTTCGATTATAGTCAACAACAACATCTGATTACATATAGCTTTTTTTACTCTTTTGCACTATAAACGGAGCGTTACTATACCGCGAAAACATAAAGGCCGCGCATATACCTCATGATATACCTTACGATATACTAAAAGCCGCCGACGCAAACTAAGAAATCGGAGATAAAAACATGGATAAGAGCTTTGATATCGCCACAAGCAAGCTGATAGTTTTGTTTACCGTCGAACAAATGGAGTTTCCGGCGACGGAGGAAACGCTGCTCGAGGTCTGCTCCTCGTCAAACGAGTGGCTCGAATATTTTGTCTGCAAAAGCGCAATCAAGGAGCTGACCGAGGCCGGGCTTTTGTGCAACCCAAAAAACAACAAGGGGCTTCATTCGATAACCGCCGACGGACACGCGTGTCTAAGTCATTTTTTTCACAGAATCCCCGTCTCTCTGCGCGAGGAAATCAGTTCCTACATAAAAGAAAACCGCCGCAGCTTTAAGCGCAAGCAGGAATACACCGGCGACTACTACAAAAATCTCGACGGCTCTTATACCGTCGTGCTAAGGATAAACGACGGCGTAAAAAATCTTTTGGAGCTTCGTTTCGTCGTTCAGGCCAGAAGCGACGCAAAGTCGATATACAAAAATTGGGCGGACAAGGCAAGCGGCATATATTCGTCGGTATACGAAACTCTGACGGAATAACCCAACCCTACTACAAAAGCCACAACGCTCCGCCGACGTCGCTCGGCATTCTCCAGTCGCCGCGCGGCGACAGCGACACCGCGCCTATCTTTACCCCGTCGGGAAAGCAGTTGCGCTTGAACTGGCTGTTAAAAAATCTTTTAAAAAACACGCCCAGCCACTTGTCCACCGTTTGCGCGTCATAATCTTCTTTAAAGGCGCGCGACGCCAAGCGCAAAATCTTTTCGCGTGAAAATCCGAATCTCATAAAATAATACAAAAAGAAATCGTGCAGCTCGTAAGGTCCGATGATATCCTCGGTTTTTTGCCCTATTTCTCCGTCCTTAGGCGGCAGTAATTCGGGGCTTATCGGCGTGTTAAGAACGTCAAGCAAAATTTTTCCGACCTCTCCCTTTATTCTCGCGGCCTCGTAGGCGACAAGATATTTGACAAGCGTTTTCGGCACGGACGAATTGACGGCGTACATGCTCATATGATCGCCGTTATAGGTGCACCACCCGAGAGCCGACTCCGACAAATCGCCCGTTCCTACGACTAGCCCCCCGACCGAATTGGCTATATCCATCAAAACGCGCGTGCGCTCTCTGGCCTGCGCGTTCTCATATGTTATATCTCTTGCCTCCGCGTCGTGATATTTTTTTATGTCGTTCAAATGACTCGCCACCGTATGGCTTATGTCGACGGAAGCATAGTCTACGCCCGCGGCCTTTAACAGCGCGAGCGCGCTCTCATAAGTCCGTCCGCTGGTTCCGAAGCACGGCATAGTAACGCCTATAACGTCGGTTTTAGGCCGCCCCGAAAGCTCCGCGGCTCTAAGCGCGACAAGCAGCGCAAGCGTCGAATCAAGCCCGCCGCTTACGCCTATGACGGGCTTTAGCCCGCTCTCGGTTTTTTTTGCCAGAGCATGCGCCTGCATATCCAAAATCAATTCGGCGCGGCTCGACAGCTCGCCTCCGTCCGACGGCACAAACGGATACTTCGGGTAGTCTCTCGTCAGCTCGGTTTGCTTTTGCTTTAGCTCAAAAAATACCGTCCGGTATTCCGCCGCGCCGTCATATTCATAATTAGAAAATTTTACGCGCTCGGACGACAGCATAGAAACGTCTATCTCGCCGACGGCGGCAAGCCGCGAAAACGGCTTGGCCTCCGCGATGACGCGCCCGTTTTCGGCGACGATATTGTGGCCGCCGAATACTACGTCTGTCACCGCCTCGCCGTCTCCCGCCGACGCGTAAACATAAGCGCAAAGCAGACGCGCCGACTGCCCCGACACGAGGGCTCTGCGGTATTCGGCCTTGCCGACAAGCTCGTTGCTCGCCGACAGATTGACAATGACGACCGCCCCCGCCCCCGCGTGCTCTATAGACGGCGGCGACATGACCCAAAGGTCCTCGCAAATTTCCGCGGCGACCTTGAGACCGCCGACGGCGGCGCATTCAAACAAAAGCTTAGTCGAAACCGGCGTTTCTATACCGTCGAATACGACCGTAGCGGAGAGATTTTTTCCGCTCGCAAACTGCCGCTTATCATAAAATTCGTTATAGTTAGGCAGATACGACTTAGGCACAAAGCCCAAAACACGCCCGCCCTGAACCGCCGCGGCGACGTTATATATTTTGTCTCCGACGACAAGCGGCAAGCCCAAAAAAACCAAAATTTTGTCAAGTCCGCGGCCGCCCGTGTGTTTGGCTATTTGCCTTAGCGCGTCAAGCGCGCCCCTTTGCAAAACGCCGTGATAAAACAAATCGCCGCAGGTATACCCCGTGAGGCAAAGCTCTGGCAGCGCAAGCAAATCGACGTTGTTTTTTGCCGCGTCGGTTATGGCTTGCTTTATGACCTCCGCGTTATGGAGGCAGTCCGCGACCTTAATTTTCGGCGTACACGCCGCAACCTTTATAAAACCGTGTTTCATTTTTTCTTCTCAAATCCTTATTTTACGGTATGGCGATCGTCACATGTCGTTTATGTTGTCCAATATAAACCTCTGCGCACGCTCGTCATAGAGATTGACGTTTCTATCCTTGCCGTTGTACTGTCTTTTTTCCGATATTATCCCGATTGCAAGCCCTTTTTCCGTCGGGAACTTGCAACTGTTTCCGATGAGGTCGGTCTCGACGCCGAGGTAGCCCTCCTCTATCAGATAATTTTGAATGGCGGCGTAGCCTATTTTTTTGTATTCGGTCAAATCTATTACCGCGTTGATAGCCTCGGTAAAATAAGATATGGGTATCGGCGTTTTGGATATGACGACGCGCGTCTTTTGCTCGTCGCTCAAGGCAAACTCCGAAAGCCCGGCCTTTGACCCCGCCGCCGCTTTCTTTTTTGAGCCGACGACGCCGCCGTTTGCTATGACCTCGCCGAGCACCTCCGAAACATAAAAGAAACAGCGCGACAGTCTGACGTTATTCAAAAGCTCTCCGTCTTGCATTTCCTTGCCGTCGAGCGGATTGATACCCTTTGCCAGACTGTCTATGTATAGCCTTGCTCTTGTCAGTATTTCAATGTTTTCCATCGTATTTGAACTCCTTGCGCCTGTTTTTATCGTTTATTTACGATTTTTATACCGTTAATACCTTGATCGCCGCCGTATTTTGCCGCTATTTTTTGGCGTCGTAGCCCAAATCCTTCAGCGTGTCGGCGTTGTCCTGCCAGTCCTCTCTGACCTTTACCCAAATTTTCAAAAAAACCTTTTCGCCGGACAGCTTTTCTATGTCAAGACGCGCCGCCGTCGCGATTTTTTTTAGCATAGCTCCGCCCTTGCCTATGATTATCGGCTTATGGCTCTGCTTTTCGGCGATGATTTCGGCCTCTATGTCGGCTATTCCGTTTGCCCTCAGCGAATAGACCAAAATGTCTACGCCTATGCCGTGCGGAATCTCGTCGTTGAGATATTGCAGAGCCTTTTCGCGAATGATTTCACGCGCCATAAACTTTAAATCTCTGTCGGTTATAAGCTCCTCCGAATAGTATTGCGCGTCGGGCTTTAACAGCTTTTTTAGCTCCGCTTTCAAGACCTCGAGGTTGTCGCCCGTCTTTGCCGACAGCGGAACGACGGCGGTCAGCCCTTCAAATTCGTTAAACCGCAGCATGTTTTTTGCAAGCCTGCCCTTGTCGGCCTCGTCAGTTTTGTTTAGGGCGACAATCAACGCTCCGCTCTTTTTGCAATAGCCCTGAATGAGCCTATACTCGTCCTCGTCTATCGGCTTTGAGCCGTCGACGACATAGAGCGTCGCGTCCGCGCCCTCCGAGGCGGTTTTTACGCCCGTAGACATATATTGATTTAAGCGGCTTTTGCCGTATTGCAGGCCGGGCGTATCGTGAAAAATTATCTGATAGTCCTCTCCGTGCATAATGCCCGTCACAACGTCTCTCGTCGTCTGCGGCCGCCACGAAACTATCGACACCTTTTCACCGACCAGCGCGTTCAAAATCGTCGATTTGCCCGCGTTCGGCTTGCCTATGATAGAAATAAAACATGATTTGTACATTTGACCTTCCTCTTTTTTGTATTCAACGGCTTTAGCGGCGTTGTTTTGTTTAAAGGCCGCGCCTTTCGGCAATCCCCTTCAAAATCTCCTCCTCGGCGTTTCGCATTTTTGCCTTGTCCGCGTCGTTTTCGTGGTCAAAGCCGAATAAGTGCAAAAGCCCGTGCAAAAACAAATAACAGCATTCGCGCCTTTCGCCGTGTCCGAATTCCCTCGCCTGTTCTGCGATTTTGTCGTAGCATACGACTATCTCGCCCAAGACAATCAGGCCGGTTTCGGGGTTTATGTCGCTCTTGTATCCGCTCTTTTTTATCGGAAACGATACGTTCGCGAGGTTTGGATATGACAAAACGTCCGTCGCCTTGTCTATTCCTCTCGTATCCCTATTGATTTTTTTTATCCGTCCCTTTGATACGTTGCAAGCCTCGACCTCAAATATGTCGCGCTGGCCGAAATATCTCAAAGTCGCCTTATATACCCTCTCTATGTCGCCGGTAAACTCCGTAGGAAAATCGTACAGCGTCAGCATAATTCCCCCTCGCTTATTCCTTTTTGTATTTTATACGCGCGTGATATATCTGCCCCATAGTCTCTATAAGCGTCCTCTCTATGACGGCAAAGTCCTTCATAGACAGGTCGCATTCGGAAAACTGCCCTAAGTCCATTTTGTCCTTGATGAGGCTCGGAACAAGCGCGTCTATATCCTCGCCCGAATGCGCTCTGACAGCCGACTCCACCGCGTCGCAAATCATTATTATCGCCGATATTTTGCCGCTCGGCTTGTTGTTCTCATAGGTGTAATCATAGGCGTCGAGTCCGCCCTCGGTCATTTTTTTGGCCTTGTTAAAAAAGAATACTATAGGCGACGTTCCGTGATGCTCCTCGGCCGCCCTTATAATTTCGTCGGGAAAGCCGTGCTCTCTCAAAATTTGCGCGCCGTAAGAGGTGTGCGCCCTTATCTTGCCCGCGCTGACCTCGGGGAGAAGCTCGTCGTGAGGGTTGTAGCCATCAAATTGATTTTCGATAAAAAATTCGGGAGCCTTGATTTTGCCTATGTCGTGATAATA
>JAISRB010000027.1 GCA_031273825.1 Clostridiales bacterium | reverse complement strand
TAGCGTAACAACGATAGGTTCTCAAGCGTTCTTGGGTTGCAGTGCGTTAGCGATATACGCAAGAGTCGGCGACAAGCCCGGCGGTTGGGCCGACAATTGGGATCCCGATAATCGGCTTGAGCAGTGGGGCTACACCGGCGACTAAACAAACAAAAGGACTCCGCGCGGGCGCGGCGGCAGGGGGGCATATCAAACCTCAAACACGGCGGAGGCAGGCTTAAAAATCCCAAAAAACACGGATGGGAGCAAGACGGTTTGATACTCCCATTATTTTCCAACACAAAAACGCTTGACTATTTGTGTCGTTTTATATTAACATATATAGGTATGTTTCGAGCGGAAATTTTGTCGTGTCGGTTTAGCCCCCGAGGCGGCGTCATTTTGCGGCTTAGAGGCTATGACTAACTATTAATTTGAATATTTCGGAGGTTTCATTTATATGAAAACATATATGGCAAAGCCCGAAACTGTCGAAAGAAAGTGGTATCTGATAGACGCGGACGGGCTTGTGCTCGGGCGTTTAGCCAGCAGGGTCGCGGCGATTTTGAGAGGCAAAAACAAGCCGACTTATACCCCTAACGTCGACACGGGAGATCACGTCATCATTGTCAACTGTGACAAAATTGTCTTAACGGGCAAAAAATTAGAGCAAAAGTACTATCGTCATCACACGTTCTATCCCGGCGGACTCAAAGAGATTCAGGCAAAAAAGCTTGTCGAATCCAAACCCGAGGAGGTCGTCTATCTGGCGGTCAAGGGCATGATGCCAAAGAATTCTTTGGGCAGAAATATGCTCAAAAAGCTTCGCGTCTATAAGGGAAGCGAGCATATTCACGAGGCGCAACAGCCCGTCGAACTCAAATTGAAATAGAGGTGAGAATATTATGGCAGCTATAAAGGCAAAAAAGAAAATTCAATATTTCGGAACGGGCAGGCGCAAAAAGGCGGTCGCCCGCGTCAGGCTTATCCCGAACGGCAGCGGCGAGATAACCATAAACAAGAGGTCTATCGACGAATATTTCGGCTACGACACCTTAAAATATATCGTCCGTCAGCCGCTTAACACCGTCGGACAGCTCAACCGCTATGACATCATCGTCAACGTGGGCGGCGGCGGCTTTACGGGGCAGGCGGGAGCCATCAGGCTCGGCGTGGCAAGAGCCTTGCTCGTGGCCGACCCCGAGCTTAGAACGCCTCTCAAAAAAGAAGGCTTTTTGACCCGCGACCCGCGCTCTAAGGAGAGAAAGAAATACGGACTCAAAAAGGCGAGAAAGGCGCCGCAATTCAGCAAGAGATAATCTTGTCGGAGCAAGTCGTTTTTGCGAAATGATGAGCCTCGGCGGAATATAAAAAAATAATATGGAGGTACAAACAATGAGCAAAAAAGTAAAAATGTTAGCGCTTACGGCTATATTGGCGGTCTTTTCCGTCATGGCGCTGTCAAGCTGCACGGTCGTGTACGGAGGCACCTATTTTTCCGGCAAGGACGGCAAGGACGACGACAAAAAGACGGGCACGGAGCTTGTGTTGGAGATCGGCGGCAAGGCTACCGTAACCACCTATATTGCCGGAAGAAAGGTTATTGATGTTGTAAAGGAAAGCGACTACAAGATAAAGGACAAACAGGTAATTATTCTTGATGATGACGGCGACGAGTTTATGAAGTTTGATATCGTCAGCAGAAACATGCTGAAGGAAAGCCTGACGGGCGTGGAGTTTGAACGCACCAAATTTTTTGGCTGACAGCTTTTAAGCCGTTCCGGCGGAAAAACAATTAAAACAATCAAAGCGGACTTTTTATCGGGTTCGCTTTTTTTGCGGGGCTTGCGCGCTTAAGCCCGACAATTTTGCAATATATAAAAAATTTTTGGGAAAACGTATTGACATTCGGTCAAAAATATAATATAATAATACAAGTAATTGTGCGTTCACGGTAATGCTACGGCGATTTTACTAAATAAACGATATAGTCTAAGGCGAATCTCGTTTATTTAATCAAATCGGCGCGAGGGAACGGACGATGCTTGTCGGAGGGCAAAACCGCATGAAAAAAATAGTGTACTCTCTTATGTTTCTGACTGTATTCGGTATGACCTATTTGGTATTGCCTTATTTTAGAGCATCGGAGAACCCTAAGCTCAGATACGTTTACGCAAACACGATTTCGGTAAAATCCGTTCAAATTCCCGACGGAGACGCGTCGTATACAGACGGTTCGGGAGACGGCGCGGTTGTCTATAGGGTCATACGCGGCATAGGCGACCTTATACCGGAGGTAAAGGACAATAAGGTCACGGGCTATACGTTCGGCGACGAAAACTATATTTTGGCTGCCGACCTCAATTTGGGCGGTTTGCCGTTGTATTTTTCCTCGGAATACACAAAGATATTTAACGGAAACGAATATTCGATAAAAAACGCTAAGATAGAAAACGGCATATTCGGAGGCAAGCTCGGAAAGACCGCCGTCGTCAAGGGGTTGACTATCGATTCGAGTTGCGCGGTGACGGGAGCGTCGATCGCAAAAATCAACGAGGGAAGTATAATCGACGTCAAAAACCACGCCGCCGTGACGGGTAAGATTATCTCTTATACAAGTAAAATTACCGGAAAGCTTACGTCCGCATGGACGGGCGGCGGCATTGTCTTTGAAAACTACGGGCTGATAAAGGACGTCATAAACGGCGCGGATGTCAAGGCAAACGGAGGAATAGCGCAGATTAACGGCAAGGGCGGACGCATTGTCTGCAGCTACAATGTCGGCAGAATATCCGGCGAGGGCGACTATATGGGCGTAGGCGGCATAGCCGGCGAAAACTACGGCGAAATCTCCGACACATACAACGGCGGCTACGTTGACGGAAAGGCGCAAACGGCGGGCGGTATAGCCGGAGAGTCAAGGGGCGTGATAACAAACTGCGAGAACAACGCTAACGTCGTGGCGACCGGCCTTGCGGGCGGCATAGCCGGCGGCTTTAGGGGGCGGATAAACGGCAGCGCAAACTTCGGATTGGTCAAGGCGACCGCGGGCAGCGGCGTTGCCGGCGGCATAGCCGGAAAGACCTTAAAGGCCGAGGACGATGACGATAAGGCCAAGCCGTCGATATCGGGGAGCAAAAACCTCGCCGTCGTCATAGGCAATACGTCGCGCGGCATAATAGGCGAGGGCGACGCTACTGTAACCGACACCAAAAACTTCGGCAGACTAAACGGCAAAACCGAATTTACCGTTAAGCTCGACGAGTTTTTGGCGGAAACAAAATTGATAATCGTCGCGATTATCGGCTTGTTGATTGTCACGGCAATCGGGCTTATGATAAGAGACAGATACCGGCTAATCAAAAACAGAAGAACCGAAATAGAAAATATATTGTATTACAGCGGGAATTGACGGCTTGGTTTATGGTGACGTTATACGATTCGAGACATCAAAGGTACAAAAGGCCGTTCGGAGCGGCGGCGATAAACCAAACGACTTACTTCGACTTTTTTTTGAATTCCGAGGGCGCGGAGGTCTTTGGCGTCAGCTTGATAGCGCGCAAATACACGGGCGAGGTCATAAATTTGCCTATGGCGCGCGGCGGCGTTATCGACGGTTGCGACGTATATTCAACCGATTTAATCCTCTCGGAAGAGGGGATTTATTTTTATCGATTTGAAATCTACACCGCGCAAGGCACGGTATTTTGCGGCAGAGCCGAGGGTGGCAAGGCGGCTATAGGCCGCAATTTTCCCGAATGGCAGCTGACGGTCTACGGCGGCTTTTTAGGGCGCAGACACCCGCTGGCGGGCGGCGTAATCTATCATATTTTTGCCGACCGCTTCAAAAAGGGAAAAACCGACAGAGAGATATTCAAAAAGGGCGCGGTGTTCAAGGACGATTGGTTTGAACCGCCGACGGTTGCCGACCCCGACGGGGTTTTTCGCGCAAACGATTTTTATGGCGGCAACGTCGAGGGCATAATCGAGGAGCTTGACTATATCGAGTCGCTCGGGGTTACGCTGATTTATCTTTCGCCTATATTTGAGGCGGCGTCAAATCACCGCTACGACACGGGCGACTATTTCAAAATCGACGGAATATTCGGCGACGAAAGCGGCTTTGCCCGTCTGATAGAGGAGGCAAAAAAGCGCGGTATATATATCATGATAGACGGCGTTTTTAATCATACCGGCTCGGACAGCAAGTATTTTAACAAATACGGCAATTATCCGACCGTCGGCGCATATCAGAGCAAGGACTCGGAATACTATGATTGGTACAATTTTACAAGCTATCCCGACGCGTATGATTGCTGGTGGGGAATAACCGTTTCGCCGACGCTAAAAAAAGACAACCCAAAGGTCAGGCGGCTTGTCCGCGACGTCATAAAAAAATGGTTTGCCTTCGGCGTAAAGGGGCTTCGCTTAGACGTCGCCGACGAATTGCCGAAGGACTATATTTATGATATAAGGCGGACGCTAAAGGCCATAGACGGAGAGTCTTATCTCTTAGGAGAGGTTTGGGAGGATGCGTCGGTCAAGATAAGCTACGGAACTATGCGCCCGTATCTTTTGGGCGGGCAGCTCGACTCCGTCATGAATTATCCCTTTAAGGATGCTATTTTGAATTATGTCAAAGGGGGAGGCAGAGAGGCTTTTATAGAAACCGTAATGTCCATACTCGAAAACTATCCCGAATATTGCGCGTCCGCGCTCATGAATATCATAGACACTCACGATACGGTTCGGGCGGTCAATTACTTTTTGGAGGGCGACTATTCGGGTCTGACGGCGGCGCAAAAACGCCGGCTTATAATTCCTAAGGACGACCTCTTGCAGGCCTACAAAAAGATCAAAACGGCGGCTCTGCTGCAGTTTACGTTGCCGGGAATCCCGTCGGTATATTATGGCGACGAGGCCGGACTGACGGGCTTCGGCGACCCGCTCAACCGCGCGGCTTATCCTTTTGGGCGCGAAAATCGCGGGCTTTTGGAATTTTATCGGCGGCTCGGCGCGTTCAGAAGGGAGTTTAAAGACGCTTTGGGTTCTATAAGGTTTGATTTTGACGCGGACGACGGAGTTTTGGTCTACAAAATCGCCGACGAAAAAGCCGCCGTCGTCGTAAACGGGAGCGGAAAAAAACGGTTCTATACCGCCGATTGCGGCGCGCGCGACTACCTTAGCGGCAAAAGACTTGAGAAAGGCAAAAAAATCGAAATGCAAGCGGGGGAAGGCTTTTTGCCGGTATTTGATAAGGGTTGAAGCCGTTCTCAAAAAAAATCAACTATTTTAGTGATTTGTATTGCTATTTATCGCAAAAAGTTGTATAATAATTATGCCTATAATATGGGTATGGTCTTTTGTTTTGTCGAAAACGGCGCGGAAGTCTTATCCCGGGCAAAAAATCCCCTATATAAATTAATGTTTATAAGGACAGGAAAACGACGCTTATGAAAATTCTGCACACATCCGATTGGAATTTGGGCAAAAAATTTTTTGACCGCGACCGCGCGTTCGAGCAAAAAGCCGTACTCGCGGAAATTGTCAATATCGCCAACGACCGCAAGCCCGATATAGTTTTGATTGCCGGCAATATATTCGACGGCTTTAACCCTCCGGCCAAGAGCCTCGAGCTATTCGGCGACGCCGTCGGAAAGCTTGCCGCGGGCGGCCGCCGCGCCGTCGTCGTAATAGGCGGCAAAAACGATTCGCCGGCAAAGCTAAAGGCCTTTAAGCACCTTGCCGACAAGCAGGGCGTCAGTATAGTCGCCGACGTTTCGGACGTCGCGCTAAAGACCAACCCGTCGTTTTTTACCCGCGTTACGGCGTCGGGCAAGGGCTATATCGAGGTAACCTGCGAAAACGGGGAGACGGCTATGATTTCCGTCGTTCCAAACATCGCCGCTTATGATTACATATCCTTAAAGGGCGACGATTTTAACGCCAAGGTCGACGGCATACTAAAGGCCGCGCCTCAAAATACGACGGCCTTTAAAATCGCGCTTGTCGGAGCTAAGCCCGACGAGCTGACCTGCCAATACGAAAACGGAAAGCTTTTGAGAGAGATATTCAAAGGCTACGGATATACGGCCTTAGGCGGCGGCCGCGCCGTCTTAGACGACGAAAACGCGACCTTTGCGCCCGGCTCTATTATGGACTATGACTTTGACGAAAAAGAAAAATGCGTCCTCGTCGCCGAAACGTCGGGAGGCAAGCTAAAGGAAGTCGAGGCCGTCGCCTTAAGCGCGGCAAAAAAGACAAGGAACGTCATAGTCTCCGACTTTTTGTCGGCGGACGCCGAGCTAAAGGGCTATGAGGACGCATATGTTAGACTTTTCGTTTCGTCCGACAAGCCCGTGCAGAGAAGTATAGTCGACAATCTTCAAAAAAAATATCCGCTGCTTACCGAGATAGTATTCAGCGGCGCGATAGAGGACGCAAAAACGCCTAAGCTTGCGAACCCAAAGGACGAAGACGTTTTTTTGGAATATTTGGAGAAAGCGGGGATAACCGATTTTACGGGTTACGTCAAGTTGTTCAAAGCGATCACGGAGGAGCAAAATGAAACCACAGAGGCTTGAATTTTTCGGACTGTTCAATTTTAGCGACGGGCAAGTCGTTGACTTCGGCTCGTTTCGCGACGGCTGTTTTTATATCTTAGGCGCGCACGACAGCGGCAAGGACGTTATCGCCGATTTGTTGGTCTACGCGCTTTTTGGGAGAGTCGGCATAGAGCCGCCCGAGCGGTATATCATAAACCGCAAGACAAAAAACGGGGGCGTCAAGCTTTGGTTTGAGCACGACGGCCTAAGCTATTGCGTAGAGAGAACCTTCGGCTTTGCTACCGGCAACAAATACGCCGTTTCGGAGGCCGCGCTCTACAACGTTCGCGGCGACGTCAACTATCTCGCCGCCGAGGGAGTCCCGGCCGTCGACGCAAAAATAACCGAGCTTATAGGCGCAAGCGCCGACGCTTACAAAAAGTCGGCCTACATAAACGCCTATCTTGCCGTCGGGCTTTTAAACAAAAGCGACGCGGAGCAGCTCGCCTATTTCGGAGATTATCTAGGCATACCGGCGTTTGACGAGGCTTTCCAAAAGGGCTTGCGCGATAGGCTCAATCTGTTAAAAATCAAGCGCGCCGCGCTGACGCCCCTCTTAGACGGAGCGTTATCCGACGGCGAAAAGGAAAGGCTTTTGGCCGAGCATACGGCAAAACGCCTGGAATATATCGACGAAATCGAGCGTCTGACGCAAGAAAAGGCCGAGACGGCTCAAAAGCTTGCCGAAATAAACGCCGTCGTCGGCGCAAAAAAGCGGTTGCAGGAGCTTAACGACGAAATCGACGCGCTCGACGCGAAAAAGGACTATTATGACGAGCTTGAAAAAAAGATAAAAATTTCCGACCGCGCGGCAAAAATTATTCCCGCCTACAAGAGGAGAGAGGAGCTTATCGCCGCAAACCAAGGGCTTGAGCTGTCGCGCGACGAGCTGCTGTCGGAGCTTGCCGAGGCGCAGGCCGCGTTTGAGTCCGCCGATTTGGAAAGGCGCGGCTTAGAGCCGGACTATGAGGCGGCATACGCCGAATATATACAAAAAAGAGACGCGCTAAAGGGCAGTCTCGACAATGACGCCGACGACGACGTCAAAAGACAGGCCGAGGATTCTATCAAAAAAGACCGCGCCGAGCTTGCCGAAATAGTCGGCAAAAAAGCCGAGCTGATAAAAAGACTCGATTTTGTCAACGGCGAATGCGGGGAATTAAAGAAAAAAATCAACGAGCTGACCGTCGACCCGGAGCTTAACTACGACATGTCTATGGCAAATATGTCCGAAGGCTCTATCAAACGGCTGATAACCGAAAGACGCTATCTCGAAAAAAAGGCCGGAGAGCTTGACGACAAAATCGACGCGGCGACAAGGCGGAGAGAGCTTGCCTCCGAGAGGATTCTCGCTATCAAGAGCGAAATCAACAAGCTCGGACAAGAAAAGTTTAATTTGATAGGAGAGGGCGATATATACGGAATGTTTGTCAGAGAATACCGGATATACAACCGTCTCGCCCATCAGGTCGGAAAGGTTGACACCTATAACGACAACATAAAGCTGCTGACAAAGAAAAAACAGACGAATATCGCTGAAATCGAGCGCGACACGCTCGAGCTTGACCGCGCCGAGGCGACGAGGCTCAACGCCGAAAAAAACCTCTATAACGTCAACTCGAGAAGCGAAGCCATTCAAAAGGAAAGAGAAAAAATCGTCGGCGTCAACTATTACGTCGGAGTCGCGAACGGCGTTCGCGTCGGCGACTTCTGCCCCGTCTGCGGCAACGTGACGACGCTCAAACAGCCAAAAAATCCTCTGACGGTAGTTCCCGTCGATATGGAGCTGAATAAGCTCCGCGACGACAGATCGCGCGCCGAGGAGATTTTGTCGAACGTCATAGCCGTCATAGCCGGACTAAACTCAAATATCCTGCATATGAACCGGCTGAACTTAGACTTAGACCGCGACGAAAGCTTTTATACCGATTGCATAAACGACATTCTGAAGGAAGAGGGCTTCGATTCGGTACAGTCGCTTTACGAGGCGTATTTGAAACAAAAAAATAAGTATGAAAGCTTAAAAATCATATATGACAACGCCGGCGCGGTAATCGCGCAAATCGACCGCCTAAAGGACGCGCTAAGAGACGCGGAGCTTGAACAAAAAAACGCGGATTATGAGGCGGCGATATATTCGGAGCAATACAACGAGAGAAAATACGCGCTTGCCGAGGTCGGCGGCGAGTATGACAGGCAAATGAGCCGCTATACCTTTTTGAACACCTTAAGCGAATATGAAACCCCCGAGAAAATCTTGGAAAGACTCGAGGAAATGTCAAAGGAACGCCTTGTCTTTGAAAAGGAATACGCAGAAAAAACCGAGGTCAAGCGTCAGTTAGAAAAGCTGATAGCCGAATGCGACAGTCTGGAGGTCTTGCTCCTTACAAAAAATAAAAACGGAGACGGAGAGGCGACGTCCTATTCCGAGCTTATCGTCGAGGCGATAAAGGGCAGATATTCCGATGAAATATTTGAATTGTTAGCCGCCGACGGCAGAGTCGAGCAAGCCCGCGCGGCCTTGGAATCCGTCCGCAAGGTCTTTGATTCGGCCGCCGACAAAAAGAGCAAGCTCGAAACGCGCCTTGCCGCGGTAAGCTCCGAAATTTCTGCCAACGAAAAACAGATAGAGAGCCTCGAAAAAGACTATATCGTCAAAATCGAGGGCGCGGAATACGACGGCATAGAGCAGCTTGAAGCCCTCGTCATGGGATACTTTTTGTATGAGGACAGCGCGCTCAAATTGAGCGAATACAAAATCAGGCTAAACGCGCTTTGCGAGGAGAGAGACGTTTTGGCGTCGGAGACCGACGGCTGCGCCGCCGTCGATTTTGACGCGGAGGAGACGGCAAAACGCGCCGCGCAAACCGAGGAAAATATAAGCAAGCTAAAGGAAGCCCTGATTTTGACCGAATATGAAATCGGACATATCGGCGGCAAGGCCGACAACGGCCGGATAGACGGGGAGCTTGCCGAAATTCAAGCCGAAACCGACCTGATCGAAAAAACAGCCGCGCTGACCTTAGACGGGGCCTATTCGGGATACGTCGCCGCAAAAAACGCCGAAAGCGTTTTGGCGGCGGCCGACCGCGACGTGTCGGCTCTGACAAACGGGCGTTACGGGCTTGCGTTCGCCGACGGCATAAGGGTCAAAGACAAGCTGTTTGACGGCAAGTTCAGAACGCTAAATACCCTCGACGAGAGAGAAAAGCTGATAGTCGGCGTGTCTATCGCCGCCGCGCTCGCAAAGGCCGCGGCAAATTCGGCGAACGAGATTTTGTTCGTCGACGGCTTTGACTTTTTCGGTCCGTCCTACGCCGCCGACTTTAAGAGCATAATCAAAAAATTAAACGAAAGCTATCGCTGTATCGGGGTTCTCGTCAGAGAGAGCTTCGAGGATTCGAGAGACGCGATCGAGGCCGAGATATCAGAGGGCGGCAGTCGTATCGTAGCCTTTGATTAAGACGCGCTTAGCGGTTGATATTTTTTTCCGAACGGCTCGGCGCCGTCCTTAAAGCGGTCTTAGATTAAGACAGACAAAAGTTATAAGAGTGTTTTTTATAGACGGCGCTACGCCGTCATAAGCCGACAATTAAGGGGCGTCTTTGCACGCCCCGAACTTTTAAAAAAAAAGAGGTAAATATGGCAAAACGCAAATATTCGGGCAAGAGCCAAACGCCGGCCTCTCCGGCAAAGCCGCAAGAGACCGTGCAAGCCGCAAAGGCCGCGGAGGCGGAGGAGAAGCTTGTCCCGGAGGGGAGAGGCGGACGGCTGTCGCTTAGCCAACAGGGCGATATAGTCTTATATTCCGGCAAGAGACTGCCCATAATCGACAACGCGAGAGGAGTGATAATGCTCGGCGTGTTGATTATAGGTTTCGGTTTTATACAAAAATATTCGTCGCCGTTTTTTTACCATCACAGCTTTTATCCGGGAGTGGGAATACGCGATATGCTAACGCCGATTTTGCTTTTGACGCTGGCGTTTACCATGGAGCTGTCCTTTCAAAAAAGAGCGGCGGCAAAGGGCGTTAAGGCGGCGGTGAGCCACGGCGTTAAGCGCGGATTCACTTATATCGTAATGGGGCTTGTCCTTGATGAGTTTTTGGGGTTTGTCCATTTAAAAGAGAGCGTCGCAATGGGTGCTGCTTTGTGGATACCGGCGTGGAATATCTTTCAGTCAATCGGCGCGGGAATCGTTACGGCGTCGCTATGCTTAAGGCTAAAGACGAAGCATAAGCTTTTGATAATTGTCGCGTTGCTTGCTATTCCTTATATCGTTCAGCTGATTTATCCCGAAACTGTAGATTATTGGAATATCAACGCGGCCGAGAGCAATGAAGCGCGCAGATGGGGCGGAATATTTTCTTTCTTTTCGTTCGGGGCGTTGCTCATCGGCTACAATGTTTTGACAAAACTGGCTTTTTCTAACTTTAAGAGATATCTTATCGTATACGCGGCGATAGTCGCGCTTGCTGTCGTCTGCATTATCGCAACTCCGACGTTTTCGGAATTGCAATATATGTTTAACGCCCAAAACGCCTTGACCGCAGACGGAAATCTGACCTATATGACGTTTCTAAAGGAGGTTTTGCATAATCCGCTGATAATCAATTTTCCGACGATTTCATTCGGATATATCGCCTTCGGAACCGCGCTCGGCGCGACGATATTGCTCATAATGGTCTTGTTGAATTATCTGTACGACCGCGACATACCGCTGATAAGCTCGCTTGGAAAGAATTCGCTTTTGTTTTTTATTCTCTTTTCTGTTACGGCTAAACCTATGAGCAGTATGGTATACGCTAATTGGTTTAATTTTGACGGTACACTGAATCCTCCCCTATACGTGCCGATTGTTTATACTGCGTGCATGACCGCGCTCTTTTGCGGTATCGCCTACATTTTAGATAGGAAGAAATGGTATTTTAAGCTATGATAGGAATATATTCAAATCCTTACCGAGACAAGCGTTTTGAGACGACCAAAAGGTTTATCGAGCTTGCAAAAAAAGCCGGAATAGAATACCGCGCAGCCGAATTTTGCGACAAGTCCGACGCCCTTGCGGCGGCAAAGACGGCGGCAAACAGGAGCGCGCTTACGGGCTGCGCGCTTATAGTCGTATTCGGCGGCGACGGAACCATACTCGGCGCGGCGACGGGCGCGGGCGAGGGCGTTCCGCTTTTGGGCGTCAATATGGGCAAGCTGGGCTTTTTGACGGAGGCGTCGGACGCCGAGCTTGAGTTAATCGTCGGAGCGATAAAAGACGGCGCGTATACCGTAGAGGAGCGAATGATGCTTGAAGCGCGTCTAAAAAACGGAGAAACATACGCCGCCCTCAACGAAATAGCCGTCAAGGACGACGGGGCGCATATGGCGCATATGCGCATTTATATAGACGGCGCGTTTTTTGACGAATACGCCGCCGACGGGGTTTTGATCGCGACGCCGACAGGCTCGACGGCTTATTCGCTTTCGGCGGGCGGGCCTATTCTCGCGCCCGACGTCAGCGCGTTTATCGTCAATCCGATAAACCCCCACACCCTGCACAGCCGCCCGTTTGTCCTCTCCGACGGGCATACCGTCGGCGTAGAGACGACGGACGGCGGCGCGCTGAGGATAATCGCCGACGGAGTTCAAAAAACGGCGATAGGCGCGGACGATTTTGTCATAATCCAAAAATCGGACAAAAAGGCGCGGTTTGTCAGAATAAGACCCTATGACTTTTATTCCGCAATCGCCAACAAATTTAACGGAAAGTAAAAAAAAGGAGACGTTTTTATGTCCCGCTTAAAAAGACATTCAAAAATACTCGAGCTTATATCGACCGTTGACATAGAGACGCAGGACGAGCTGACCGACTATCTCAAACGCGAGGGTTTCGACGTCACGCAGGCCACGGTTTCGCGCGACATAAAGGAGCTTGAGCTTGTCAAGGCCGCGTCGGATAGGGGATACAAATACGTTCAGAGCAACGATCGCGCTCCAAGGATATCTCCGCGCCACATAACGCTCTTTAAGGGCGCGGTCATAGGGGTCGATTGCGCCGAAAACATAATTGTCGTCAAAACCGTCGGCGGCTCGGCAAACGCCGCCGCCGCGCTGATAGATTCGCTCAAAGACCCGTTGATTCTCGGCTCGGTCGCGGGCGACGACACCGTATTTATCGTCGTCAAAGAAAAAAACCGCGCCGCGGAGGTCATGGAAAGACTAAACGCGTATATGCTATAAAAACGCGCGTCAAGCCCTAAGGAGGAAGGCGGTATGCTTTATTCGCTTCACATTGAGAATATCGCGTTGATAAAAAAATTGTCCGTCGATTTTTCGTCGGGGCTTAACGTGTTGAGCGGAGAGACCGGCGCGGGCAAGTCTATATTGATAGACTCGATAAATTTTGTACTCGGCGGGCGCGCCGACAAGACGCTGATAAGATACGGCGAAAGCTTCGCGTCGGTCGAGGCCGTCTTTGCCTTTGACGGCGCGAACCCGAACGTCGCGGCTTTTTTTGACGGCAACGGAATCGACATAGACGACAATATCATTGTCAGACGCGTCATGACGGGCGACAACCGCGGCGAATGCCGCGTCAACGGCAGGCTTGTCACGCTTTCCGCGCTCAAAAATCTCACGTCGTTTCTCGCCGACATCTACGGACAAAACGAGCATCAATCTCTTTTGAGGGTATCCTCGCACATAGCGGTTATCGACGGCCTGTCGGCGGAGGTTCAAAGGCTCAAAGAGGGCTTAAAGACCGTCTATGACGAATATATCGCCGTAAACGGCGAGCTTGACGGCTTCGGCGACCTCGCCTACCGCGAGCAGCGGCTTGATATTTTGGAGTTTCAGATAAACGAAATCGAGGCGGCGGCGGTCAAAGAGGGCGAGGAAGAAAAAATAAGAGACGAGCGTTCGCGCCTCAACAATATGGGCAAGCTGACGTCTTACGCCTCGTCGGCATACGACGCTCTCGACGGCGACGAGGGGGGCGCGGCGACGCTGATATCCGGAGCCGCGGCGGCGATGAGCTCCGCGGGCGAATATGACAAGACCGCCGCGGATATAGCCGAGAGGCTTTATGACGTCAAGTCGCTTGTCGGCGACGTAGTATACGACGTGAGAAATTTTTTGGACGGTCTGACCTACGACGAAAAATACGCCGACAAAATCGAGAGCCGCTTAGACGAAATCAAGCTGATAAAAAAGAAATACGGGCGGACGGTCGAAGCCGTAAAGGAGTTTCTTGAAAAGAGCAAAAGGGAGTACGATTCGCTGAGAGATTGCGAAAACGCCCTGCTCAAGCTGACAAAGAGGCGCGACGGGCTTTACGCCGAATATTCGCGCCGCGCTATAGCGCTGTCAAACGAGAGAAAAAAAACCGCCGCGGCGTTTGAGTCCGACATCAAGAGAGAGCTTGCCGAGCTTAGCATGGGCGGCACGACCTTTAAGGCCGCCTTTTCTAAAGACGCTAAGGACGGCGAAATAAAGGGCAATATGAGAAAGGACGGCGTTGACGAAATTGAGTTTTTGATATCGCCGAACGTCGGAGAGCCGCTCCGCCCGCTTGCAAAAATCATATCGGGCGGCGAAATGTCGCGCTTTATGCTCGCCCTAAAGAGCATAACGGCGGGAATCGACGGCATAAACGTCATGATTTTTGACGAGATAGACACGGGAATCAGCGGCAAGGTCGCGGAAGTCGTCGCAAAAAAGCTGAGCGACATCGCAAAAAACCGTCAGGTTCTCGCCGTCACTCACCTTCCGCAGCTTGCGAGCTTTGCCGATAGGCATTTTTTGATAAGCAAGTCGGCAAACGACGAAAACAAAACTATAACCTCCGTCGAGCTTCTCGACCTCGACGGCTCCGTCAAGGAAATCGCGAGGCTGTCAGGCGGCTCCGACACCGAGCTTGCCATTCCTCACGCGCGGAACATAAAGAAAAAAGCCGAGGAATACAAAAAAGCCCGTGAATAAAGGGCAAGAAAGCCGGAGAATACAAAAAAGCCCGTAAATAAAGGGCAAGAAAACGACCAAAAAGAAAAAGCAAAAGCTTGCGGGGGATATGCTGCGTGATTAATACTAAAATAAATTGGTTTCCCGGACATATGAAAAAGGCCTTCGGAATAATAGAGGCAGGCCTAAGGCTTGTCGACGCCGTCGTCTATGTGTTAGACGCGCGCGCGCCTGAGGCGTGCATAAATCCCGAGTTTGAAAAGATTTTGGGGGACAAGCCCAGACTGTACGTCTTAAACAAGGCCGATTTGACAGACGAAAAATCGGTTCGGCTGTGGAAGGAGTATTTTAAGCGGCGCGGCTTTTTTTGCATAGCCGAAAACAGCGCGGCGGGAAACGGCTTTGCCGTCGTCAAGGAGATAAAAAGCCTCTTAGCCGAAAAAATCAAGAGATACGCCGACAAGGGCGTAAAAAAAACTCTGCGCGTCATGGTCATAGGTATTCCCAATTCGGGCAAGTCGACGCTGATAAACGGCGTTTCAAAAAAGAAAAAAACCGTCACCGGAGACAAGCCCGGCGTGACAAAAAGCGGTCAGTGGGTGAATATCGGCGACGGGTTAGAAATGCTCGATACCCCGGGCGCGCTGTGGCCGTCGCTGACAAATCAGGAGCGGGCGGCGGATTTGTTTTTTATCGGCTCGATAAAGCCCGAAATCTTTGACCCGGCGGAGCTTGCTGCGGAGCTTGTCGCCAAGCTGCAAAAAATCGCGCCCGACGCGCTCGCGGCCAGATATAAGCTCGAACGCGTCGGCGAAATGTCGCCGACAGAGCTTCTTTCGGCGGTAGCCGTCGGCCGCGGACTCGTCGTCAAAGGCGGAGAGGCCGATTTTGACCGCGCGGCGGCGGCGGTTCTCGACGACTTCAAAAAGACGAGAATAGGCAAAATTTGTCTCGAAACGCCGGAGGATTAAAATCGGCTAAGCCGCGGCTTTTTTAAAAAAAACGGAGGGTAAAAAATGACCGACACAAACGCTTTGGCCGAATTTGACAGAAAATACGCCAAGGGCGGCGCGGTTCTAATCGCCGGCTGCGACGAGGCGGGCAGAGGGCCTTTGGCGGGGCCGGTGTCCTGCGCCGCCGTCATAATGCCGCTCGGGATAGACGATATAATAGACGGCGTCGACGACAGCAAAAGGCTTAGTGAAAAAAAGCGGGAGGAGCTTTATGAGCTTATAATAAAAAAAGCCGTATGCTATAGCTCGGCGTTTGTCTCTCACGGCGAAATCGACAAAATCAACATACTAAACGCGACAAAAAAGGGTATGCTCGAATGCTGTCGGGGCTTGACGGTTGAGCCGGGCATACTTTTGTCGGACGCGGTGGATATCGGCGTATTCGGCTGCGTTCCGCTGATAAGGGGCGACGCTAAAAGCTACAACATAGCCTGCGCCTCGATTGTCGCCAAGGTCGGGCGCGACAGGCTCATGCGGCTTTATGACGGGCAATATCCCGGATACGGCTTTGCCAAGCACAAGGGCTACGGCACGGCGGCGCATTACGCCGCGATAGAGCGGCAGGGAATTTGTGAAATTCACAGAAAAACCTTTTTGAAGGGAATTTGCGTACAAGATTAAAAAAATTATAATTCTCTATTGACAATACTTCGGGGGTGTGATATAATGGTAGACGTGAAAAGAAATACTTCGAAAAAAAAGACTTTTTTGCAAACAATTTGCCTTTTTGCGGTTTTCGCGTTTTGCGCGATGACGGCTTTTGTCGTAATTTATCCGACTTTCTTTGTCGAGTCCGTCGACGCGAGCGGTTTAGAGGGAACGCCGGGGCTTGATTCCGAGGGCTATTACGTCATAGAGAACGACGCTTTCAAGATAAATTCCGACGGCGGCGACGCTATTGTCACGACTGCCGGCATAAACCGCGCCATAGAGTGGGCAAAGTCGCAAGGCTACGGCAAAATAAGGTTTGAAGAGGGCGTTTACGCCGTCTATAACGACACCAATAACCTTTATCTAACCCCGCACGGCGGAATCATTATCCCGTCCGACACCGAGGTCGATTTGAACGGCGCGTCGTTTGTCTTAGAGGCTAACTTCTACGGTACTTATTCGGTATTCGGAGTCGCCTTCGCCGAAAACGTCGTCATAAAAAACGGCAAAATATACGGCGACAAAAACGAGCATATCTATCTGTTTAACTACTCCGCGCCGCTGTCAAACAAGGGCGTCGGAATCTGGATTGCCGCAAGCAAAAACGTTCTTGTGCAAGACGTTGAGGTCTACGACACCATCGGCGACGGCATACTCGCCGACGACGACGGCATAATCAAATCAAAGGGCGGCACGGCGAGCCAAAATATCAGGGTCGCCGACTGCGTTATAAAAAACGCGGGCAGATACGGAATCAACTTTGAGGCGGTCGTTGACGGCGAAATATCCGGCAATACCGTAGACGGCGTCAAGGGCGTATGGACGGGCTACGGAATCCGCGTCGGCACGGGGGTAAAGGAATATAAGCTCAACGCCTCGACCTATACCGCCAAAAACATCAAGGTGCTTTCAAACAATATCGTCAACGCAAAGGGCGGGTCTATTCTCTGTGATTTTGTCGAAAACGTCGAAATCAGAGAAAATGTAATGATTAACGGGGGAATGGCGATGCTCGGAGCAAAAAACGCGACCGTCACGCTCAACCAACTGATAAACAGCACGATAAGGGTTCGCGGCAAATATTCGACCCCGACCTTCGGAGTCAACGCCTTAGACGAGCACAGCATGATAATTTACGACGGCAGAAACTAAAAATCATAAACGGAAACTAAAGCAACACAAAAATCATAAACTAAAACGTAAAAAAATAAAAACACGGAGGGAATAGAATTATGTATCGTTACAAAAAAACCTCAAGCGCGGGAATCATGTTCGCAATACAATACTCATTAGGGATATTTGTTGCGTTGCTTGTAATCGCCTGCGGATTATGGTTTAGGCTTGCACCGCCGACCGACGCGGTCAACGAATATTTTGAAATAACGCCCGCAGAGACCGAAGCTACTGAGAGCGATTACGACGACCATACCGCCGCATATGCGTATGCCGAGGACGTCGAGGCCGACGAGGAGTACATGGAACCTTGGACGGACGAAGAGGTAGCGTTTTTAGGTACGTTCATCATAGGCGTAGGCGCGATAGCGGCTGTCGTCGCGGCGATATTCCTTGCCTGGTCTTTAAAGATAAAAAAAGCCGGACGCAAAACGCCCGAGGAATACGCAAAGGTGCGCGGCAACATCAAGGCTTTCGCTGTGCTACATACCGTTTTTGGCGTTTCGTCGGTGTGCCTTTATGTGGTAGGTCTAAGCAGCTGGCTTGCGGTTGTATATACCATATTCGCGCTTGTCTTGCTATATAGCGACTTAAGACTAAATAAGGACGATATCAAAAAAAGCGCGAACGCCGCGAACGTTCCGAGCCTTCCTATCCCTCCGAGTCCTCCGAGCCCTCCGAGCCCTCAAGGGCCTCCGAGCTTTCCGGGGTTCTATCGCTAAGACTTAAAAGCTATAAATTTTATCGAATATAAAAAAACGGAACGTTTAGGGGGTTACCCTCATCGCGTTCCGTCTTTTTTATTCCGTTAAAGAGGTTGCCTTTAATCAAAAATAATGGTTGTTGCTCAAATGCATTCTGACGATTTCGAGGGCTTCGCCGAATCTTTGGAAGTGAACGATTTCGCGTTCTCTCAAAAACTTGATAGGCGCGGCCACGTCGGGGTCGTCGATCATGTCGAGCAGATATTCATAGGTCGAGCGCGCTTTTTGTTCGGCGGCCATATCCTCGTACAAATCGGTTATAGGGTCGCCCTTGCTTTGGAACGCCCCCGCCGAAAACGGATCGCCCGCCGCGCTTTGAGGAAAAACGCCGAGACCGTGTTCGACATAAAACGGCTCAAATCCGCCGGCCTTGATTTCGTCTATCGACAGGTTTGCCGTAAGCTGTTGAACTATCGCGCCTATCATTTCGAGGTGCGCAAGCTCCTCCGTGCCTATGTCCGTCAGGGCGGCCTTTGCCTGAGGCGTTACGGTGGCAAAGCGTTGACTGAGATATCTCAGCGACGCGCCAAGCTCTCCGTCCGGGCCGCCGTATTGCGTTATGATGAGTTTTGCGAGTTTCGGGTCTTTCTTTTTTATTTTAACCGGAAATTCCAATTTTTTGTCGTATATCCACATATGTAATTTTTCTCCTAAAAACAAATTTATTTACGGCCGGAAGATAAGAGTTTATTCCGGTCAAAAAATTTTCTAACTAATTTGCGTTTGCTTCCCACGGCCACGGTTCGTTGACCCATGCGAACGAGCCTTCGGGAAAGGCGGTCTTTGCCGTCGTGCTTTGGTTTTTTTGAGCCAACTCGGCGCGCAGCTTGTCGGCCTGCCCGATGACGGCGTTATACTCGGCGAGCGCGTTCGCGTCGGTCGGGTGCGTGTCTATGTAAAGCTGCAGGTCAATCGCATAAAAGTCTAATTGAGTGAGTTTTAACAGTTGCGAATTCATTACTTTTCTCCTTTTTTGAATGTGATTTTGTCGTTTTTTTTAACGTCGGTTTGCTGTCGTTTTGACGTTGTTTTTGAACGTCGGGTTTACTGTCGTTTTGACGTTGTTTTTGAATGTCGGGTTTACTGTCGTTTTGACGCTGTTTTGAACGTCGGTTTGTTGTCGTTTTAGACGTTGTTTTTTTTAATCGCCGCCGTTTTGCGGCCTATGGCTTGCGGCTTAGCGTTGCGTTATCTTCTCGTATGTCCCGGTTTGTTATAGGGCATATCGAGCTGACGAAACGCCGTGCCTTGATTTAGGGCTTGCTCGGGCGGGTATAGATCCTCGAATTCCTGCTCGGGAACATACGCTTGCGCGAGAGCCGTTTTTTGCGGAATAGGGCGGCGGCGTTTTGATTCCGACGGCGACTCCGGCGTCATCGGCTGATTGCGATAATCAAACATTTGCTGATTTCTCCTTTTTGTAATGTATTTTTATGGTCGGGTTTATCTTCTCGGCCGCGGTTTTCACGGCAATTTGACCAAATATCGTTATTTTGCAGTCAAATTGCCTCGGGTCAAACCGCCGCAAGGCAAATAAAAACCCTTCTAATAGTTAGTTTACTCATATTTTGCCGATTAAGTTACTTAAAAAGCAAAAACCTGCGGAAAATGTTGCCAGCCGCCGATTGCCGCGTACCGCAAGGTCAAATAACCGACAATAAAAAAATAGGAATTTTCCGAAAGGTATTGCAATTTTTTTTATTTGTGCTATAATATAGGCGAAAGACCGCCGATTGGTACAAACTTACAATAATTCGTTGCACTAAAAACAAAGAGCGTACCCGACAAACAAAATAATTTTTATGTTTGGAGGAATACATTATGATTCGCAAGTATTTTTTTCATACCGATTTGCGGAGAGAAAACGCAAAGCTCAGGCTTATAGCCGCGGCGGTCGCCGTTCTTTTGCTTTTTGCAAGCATACCCGCGGGCGCGATATCTTACGCAAGCAAAAATTGGTTTTTTAACGGCGGTGAAACGGAGTCGTTTTCGGAGGAAAGCTACGCTCAATCGGTTGCCGTCGTCGGTGAGGACGAGAGCAAAAGAGGATATGACGAAAAGGTCTTTCTCTTGGAGGACGGCACGTATTTGAAACAGGTATACGCAGAGGACGTTCACTATTATGATATCTACGCCGATAGCTTCAAGGAGATAGACAATACGCTAAAAGAAAAAGGGGAGTTCTATGTCAATTCCGACAACAGCTTTAAGGTAGGGCTGTCAAAGGACGCGTCGGGCGGCGGACTTGTGACGGTAAGCGAGCACGGGGTCACGCTGTCTATGTCGCCGCTTTCGGACGGGGAATCGCTTGAGGCTTTGGGAGCAAAAAAGCCGTCTGCGGTCGGCGGTCTAAAAACGCTTTCGGCAATTGCTGTCGATTTAAACGAAAAATTTGAATGGGCGGCAAATATAGAAAAAAATAATAACGTGAAGTTTAAAAACGCGTTGGCAAAGATTTCGCTTTTTGATTCCTTAGAAAAAACAAGCGCAAAGGCCGATTATGAAAATATCTATCCGGGCGTTAATTTTGAATACTCCTTGAGCGGAAGATCCTTAAAAGAAAATATCGTCGTCGCTGAAAGGCAGGCGGACTATAACTATGCCTTCAAAATAAACGCGGGCAACGCGTCGTTAGCTCTCGAGGATAGCGGCGGCGTAGCGGTTTATGATATAGCGGGAAACAAAGCGTTTACTATTCCTAAGGGCTATATGTATGACGCCGCCGGCAACCGCTCCGATAACGTCGTCTATCAATTGGAAAAACGGGGAGAGGAATATATTCTGGTCGTCAAGGCCGACGGTTGGTGGATAAATTCGCGTGACAGAGTATTTCCCGTGACAATAGACCCGACGATACGGGCGGAAGCAAGCTATACCTACAAAAATTATTGGCATTCGGTGGATACGCGGTATGAGTACGATAAGCTAAAAGTAGAAACCAACACGCAGGGGATAAACAGTACGGAATACGCAATGATAAGATTTGACGACGGAGTGTTTGCGGGCATAAGCGCGGAGCAGATAATAAGCGCGACGATGACGCTTAAGGCAAAAACTTATTCATATCAAAAGTGGTCGCTATTCGGAGGAGGCTGGAGTAATTATTCGAGTACAAGCGCGTTTACCGTCTACAACAATTATTATACGTCGAACTATTGGAACAGCTTGAGCGACATTGCGTCCTACGTAAACCAATCGAGTCTGTCGGTGTCGGCGGCGTTTCTTGATAACAATAACGCAAAAAACACGTTTACGGTTACGGACTATGCAAAATTAGCGGCGTCGGGGCAAAATTACGGAATGGTGCTGACTACGCCCGACGCAAGCTCGACTATCAAACATATAGCATATTACGCCGAGAACGACGGGAGCGTCGGTCTGACCGATTTGCCAATTTTGAATATACAGCTCAGCGTGCCGTTGACTCCCGATTCATATCAGACGTCAGACGACGCGGCGGCGGTGCAATCTCCGCTTGATTTGACGGCGGCGGCATATGCGGGCGAGGATTCGTTTGATATAGAGGCGTGGAAAGTAAGCTTAATCGCAAGTGATATAGAATACGGGGGCGGCAAGCTTCCGCTTTCGATTTCGCGCGTATACGGGCGCGGAACGGCTATAGGAATGGGAACCGATTGGAGATTAAACTTGTCGCAGACAATCACGCAAAGCGGAAATAATTATATATATACCGCGGCGGACGGAAAAACGTATACTATAGAAAATTTATTAAACACGGCGGCCGGCTTGAGTCTGACGGTGGGGCAGACGGGATATGTTTTGGAGGATTTCAACAAAAATCAATTGATTTTTGATGAGAACGGGCGGCTGACCGAGATAAATAGCGGATATTTTGACGCTAACGGAGACGCGTATTTTAAGCTGTCCATAGCATATTCGGGAGACAAGATAACCGAAGTAACCGACAGCCTCGGGCGCACCGTATATTTGAGCTATACGTCGGGCTTGTTAGACGGTATAACGGACGAGTCAGGCAACGTCATAGCGAGCTATTCTTATTCGTCGGGGAGACTGATTGCAAAGACTGTTTTGGGAGGCGCGGCGTGTCAATATGAATACGACGGTCAGGGCAGACTGACAAAGGCTATCGACAGCAATTTGAGATATACGGCGTATTCTTATCCGTCGCCGACCGCCACGCAAAAAAGCGTTATAATAACCGAGGGGAAGGACGGCGAGGTACTGACTATAAAAACCGTATCGGTATTGTGCTATTCGCAGACCGTAAAAGAATTTGAAAATATAGACCCGGGTAATCCTAATGCGGCGCTCGCGCTTGTAAACAATATTTATGACACCAAAGAAGTAAAAATAGAGGAAAACGACGAGGCGATAATCTACAAATACCGCAAAAGGAGTACGGAGACAGATTATGCCTTAGTATCGGTAAACAAAATAGACGCGACCTTTTCGCAGAGTTACAGCCTAAAGCCTATCGTCGCAACTACTCTGACCCAAGTCGGAGAGATTAACGCTCAAGAGGCCTATTATGTTACGCGAGACTACGAAAATGAAAGCGCAATATATACGAATTATTTTAGCGGCGGTTCATTAATGATAGATTATGGTACTTATGTAAAGGGCTACACCGATGAAAGCTATGTTCCCGACAAAGGCGGAACACAATCATCCCTTCTTTATGGTGGCTTGACTAAGGATTTTTACACAAAAAATTTGACATTAAATTCTGAAGGGGGACAAAACGAATACTATTTCACGTTTTGGGGTAAGACGCTCGGCGGATATCTCATAATCTCGTGTGAAATAAATTACGGGAGCTTTACGGAGACGAGGGCTTATGCGTTTCAGCCGGTTTTGTCTTATAATTTTTCTATGGGCGCGATAAAATTTCCGATAAAAAACGGACAAGCTCCGCAGTCGGTGGCGATCAAGGCTACGTTTTTTGCAAACTCGACTAATCAAAGCCAAGACGGCGGCATCGCTCAAATAGATTGCTTTACGGTGTCGATAATATCTCTCAAACAGAGAGTCGGGGAGCTAAACGTCTACGAGTCGATTTCAAACGCCAATCCGCTTATAAGAAAGCAGTATTATATAGCGGCGGACGGTCAGATAACATACGACGCCTACCATTATGCCAACGCGGAAAACAAAAAGCTCATCGAGATTCGCGGAGCGGACAACGCCTTAAAATATAAATACTATTATAATTGGCGCAATTCTATTGAATATGAGGTCAATTATCGAAACGGGGCAAGCTACACCGTCGGGTATAAATATGACGGGAAGGGTTTGCTCGTTTCAAAAATTAGATACGCCAAAAATACGGTTATAAACTATACGACGGGAATCGCCGAAGCCGGAGCCGTCTTTTTGGAGGAAACCTACGGATATGACGATTTCGGAAGGCTGATAAGCTATGTCGATATAGACGGAATAGAGACAAATTATGTTCTTGACGAAAAAAACCGCGTCGTAGCCGTTCAATACGACGACGGAACGTCCCGATTGACGACCTACGCGAACGACTACGGCTCGATTGCCAAGACAAAAACCGGAGATATCGGAAACACATATTTATATAACTCGTCGGGGCAGCTGACGGAGGTATATCACAACGGCTTTGTGACGAGCTTAGAATACGACTCCGACAAACGGCTTTCCTCCGTTGCGGCGGACGGCAACGTGTTGATCGCCTATTATTACGACTCCGAGGGGCGTGTAGTCAAGGAATTATACGGCAACAATCAAGAGGTCAATTATGAATATGTAGGTGAAACCACGGTAAAGATATATTTCGGAACAACGCTGAGATACACTATAGAATACAATAACGACGGCTCGGTCAAAAAGATAACCGACGCGGAAAACTCGACGACAACGAGCTATTCAGAGACTTATAACGACAACGGCGCATATACTTATAGCATGACGGGGAGCAGCGGCAAGGCGAGCCACAGCGAGCAGGTAAACCCCGCCGGGGCTATCACGCAATCGGTCGATACCATTCAAGGAACGGCGAGCCGCACGACAAGCTACAACTATGATTCGAGAGGCGGTTTGACGTCGACGGCGGGCGCACAAGGAACTTATACTTACATATACGACAATTTCGGGAGAATAGTCGGGGGAAGTATAAACGGTTTCTCACAATCGGCGGCGTTAAACGGCGGGCAAATTTCGGGCTTTACATATTTATATAACGGCGCGGTAATCGGCGCTTACGGGTATACCTACGACGCGGTAGGAAGGCTCATAAGCGTAAGCGAAAACGGGGTCTTAAAGATCGCCTACGTCTACGACGTATACGGCAGACTGATAAGAGAGGACAACGCCTATACGGGCGAAACGGTTTTGTATGGCTATGACGCGGGCGGAAACATAAGAAAAAAAGACTTTTATGCCTATACAAACGCCGCCACGACGGGCGGCCCGACGCTAAAAGAGGTCGTCTACAAATATGACGGCGCGTGGGCCGATCAGCTGACCGCCTATTTGGTCTATTACAAAAACTCCGACGGAGAAACCTATCGCTACGAAGGCTCGGAGAGCTTTGTGATAACCTATGACGGGGCGGGCAACCCTGCGACATACCGCGGCAACGCGCTGACGTGGACAATGGGCGGACGGCTCGCAAGCTACGGCGGAACGTCGTATAAATATGACTTGAACGGCATGAGAACGGAAAAGAAAATCGGGCAGAACGTCGCGAAATATTTTTGGGACGGAGATAGGCTCTTTGCCGAAAACGCAAACGGAACGTATATATGGTATTATTACAACGTCAACGGCATACAAGGAATGGAGTACGGCGGGATCATGTATTATTATATAAAAAACGCCCTCGGCGACGTGTCGGGGATAGTCGACGCAAACGGAGCGATAGTCGCGAGATATACCTACGACGCGTGGGGCGTCGCGACCGTCTATGACGCGAACGGAAATATCGCGACAAGCGGAATAGGTTGCGACAACCGAATAAGATATAGAGGCTATTATTTTGACGGCGACACGGGGCTGTATTATTTGCAGAGCAGATATTATGACCCGAATACGGGTAGATTTATCAGCGCGGACGAGGCCGGGATAATCTATTTGAGCGTGGGCTTAGTCGGCTCGGCAAATTTGTACGCATATTGCAACAACAACCCGATAGCAAACTGCGACCCGACGGGATATTGGAGCTTTAATTTAGAATCGATAATCAAGATTTTGCAGTTCATAAGGGATGAAATAAATAGAGTTATTTTTCCTATGGCTATTGTGGCGGCCGGAACGGTTTTAAACCTGGCTATAGGTGAGATATCGTGGCAAAATGTGCAAGACGATTTGAATAACTTTGATTGGAATAATACCGACCCGAATGCTGTACTTAATTCAACGGCGTTTTCATATTACAAGGGAACGTTTGTCATGAGGCATTATTTTGAAGGCTTTGCCACGTCGGCGCAGCTTTTTAATACGATTTTTTTGAATAATGCAGAGAATTCAGAACAAAGGGCAGATATAAAAACGCTTAATCATGAATGGGGGCATTCCGTTCAAAACAGGATATTGGGAAACGGCGGATATATTTTGTTTATAGGCATCCCGTCTGTAATCGGGTTTGCTTTAATTCCTGCCAATGCTACCGAAGCGGATTATTACTCATTGCCGTGGGAGCGTACCGCCGACTATTTTGGCGGAGTAGACCGCGGAGATTATTATGAAGGCTCTTTGTCGAAAGCAAAGGCTTATTTTGCGTTGGCATATCTTTTCTCGGTTATATGGGGGTAAAATCATGAAAAAGTATTTAAAAGTATTTGTAATAACTTGTCTTTTGGTCATAAGCGGTTTAACTCTAAGCAGCTGCGAATGGCTATACGGATACAGAGGAAAAAATCCCGAATTGCAATCCGTAGCGGCAAATAGCTTGCTTCCTGGCTTATATAATCGTCGTTTTGATAGAGTCGAAATACTGGAAAAAGACGATTACGGCAGAACTCTGTTTTCATATCATCAGTACCCGCCAAATACTCGGCTTTTAAATGCATTAGCAATTTGTCAAAAAAGCGATGATAAATATACGTATTTTTATACCGACTATAATTTTGTCGTTGTCGACGAGTTTATCTTGCCGGATGAATGGGCGGAAGTGAAAGGCGGTGATTTAGCCGAGGAAATAGAGCTGTTAAAAGAAAAAAACGATTGGGGGAAAGAAATCAGAGAGGATCTCTTGATTAAAGCGCCTATAAAAAACAGTAAAAAACTGCCTATGTCTAATAGGAAACTTCGCAATATTTTTGAGAGT
>JAISRB010000087.1 GCA_031273825.1 Clostridiales bacterium | reverse complement strand
CGAGAGCCTCTCTGTCGGGTATGACGTATTTCTTTTTGTCTATATCCTCAAACACCGTCTTAAACGGCTTGTTAGACGGCTCGCCTATCTTTAGCAAAAAGGCAAAAAGATTCCAATATTCCTCGGGAACGAAGGCTCTGATTTCTCTTTCTCTGTCTACAATCATCTTTAGCGTCGCCGACTGAACCCTACCCGCGCTGAGATTGGAGCGGATTTTTCTCGACAGCACCGGCGAAATCTTGTAGCCGACGAGTCTGTCGAGGACGCGTCTGGCCTGCTGGGCGTCGACAAGCCGCATGTCTATGTCTCTCGGGTTTTTTATGGCGGCGTTGACGGCCTTTGACGATATTTCGTTAAAGACTATGCGGTTGTTGTCGCCCTCTATCTCCAAAATTTCCTTTAGATGCCACGATATCGCCTCTCCCTCGCGATCCGGGTCGGTCGCGAGATAGACGGCGTCGCTCTTTTTTATCAGCCCTTTGAGCTTTTTTACCGTGTCCTTTTTTTTGTCGTAAACCTCATAACGGGGTTTGAAGTCGTTTTCTATATCTATTCCGAGGGTCTTTTCGGGAAGGTCTCTGACGTGTCCTCCCGAGGCCTCGACTATATAGTCTCCTCCGAGATATTTCTCGATGGTTTTTGCTTTTGAGGGTGATTCTACGATGACTAATTTTTTCATAATACGCTCCTTGTCAGCCGCGCTTTTTTTAATCGCGCTTAAATTATGCCCGTTTTTTTATTTTGCGATATAATAGTAGTTGTTTCCCGTTTCCTCTATCTGTCCGATCATTGTCAGCGACATGAGTATGGCGTTGAGCTTGCCTATTTCGAGTCCCGTAAGCGACAAAAGCTCGTCAAAGTGTTTCTCGCCCTTTTCAAGCTCGGTGACTATGAGGTTTTCGATTAAGTCAAGCTCTATGCCGTTGTTGACGCGCTTGCGTCCGCACAGGTTGTTGTCCTCAAGTATGTCGTTGACCTCGGTGACGAGCGCGCCCTGAAATTTCTTTAGAAACTTATTCGCGCCCTTGCTTTCCGCGGCGTATATGCCGCCGGGAACGATATAGACGTTTTTGCCCTGATCGACGGCGTAGTTGACGGTTATCAGCGAGCCGCTGTTTTCGCCGGCCTCGGTAACAAGCACAGAGCGCGAAAGCGCGCTGATAATTCTGTTTCTGTGCGGAAAATGGTAGCTCATAGGGGGAGTCTTTGGCTTATATTCGGTTATGATAAGCCCGCCGCTTTCGATTATTTCGGCGGCAAGCCCGCGGTTTTCGGCGGGATATACCGCGTCTATGCCCGTCGCGCATACGGCGACCGTCGGCATATTGTTGTCGAGAGCCGCCCTGTGGGCGATCGAATCTACGCCTCTGGCCAGACCGCTGACGATGACAAAGCCGGCGCAGGCAAGCTCCTCGGCAAACTCCTTTGTGACGCGTCTGCCGTAGGCCGACGGATTTCTCGTTCCGACTATAGAAAACAGCCTGCCGTTTAACAGCCCCGCGTCGCCCTTATAGTATAAGATTATCGGAAAGTCGGGAATTTCTCTCAAATTTTCGGGATAGCCGTCGTCCAAAAAGGTGACGAAGTTCGCGCCCTCGTTTTTTAGAGCGGAGAGCAGGCCGTTTTTGTATTCGCCGTTGTTTAACGACGCCGTTAAATGATAAAGCGGTTCGCCGAAAATGTCAAGCAAACGCGCCTTGAATTTTTCAATTTGACCGAGCAGCTCCGAGGGCGAAGCCTCGGTAACCTCGAGGGCCTCGACGATTTTTTTCTGCGTCATTCCCTCTATGCCCGTCAAAAACAATAAATCTAATCTGTCCCGTTCGTTTGTCATTCCTTTTTGACCCGCTCCTTATTAAACCGGCGTTTTTTTACCGTCTAAACCAATCTGTATTTTCTGTCCAGCGAACGGTATTGTATCGCCTCCGCGATATGGTCGCTTTTGATGTCGGCCGATTTTTCCATATCGGCGACGGTTCTCGCCACCTTTAATATTCTCGTGACGGCGCGCGCCGTAAAATTCAGTTTTTTAAAGGCGGTTTCAAGAAGCTTTTCCGAGGAGGCGTCGAGCCTGCAATACTTTGACAGCTGCGAATTGCCCATAGACGAATTGGTATACACCGTTTCGTTTTCAAACCTCTTTCTCTGAATTTCGCGCGTCTCCTCGACCCTGTTTTTGATTATCGACGAGGCCTCGGCCTTTTTGCCGTCGTACATTTCCTCAAAGGCCACGCCGTCAACCTCGACGTGCAGGTCTATGCGGTCTAAAAGCGGTCCCGACAGCTTGTTGAGATATTTGTGTATGGCAAACGGCGAACACGAGCACCTCTGTGTTTTTGACCCGAAGTTGCCGCAGGGGCAGGGATTCATGCTCGCGACAAGGGTTATGTCGGCAGGGTATTCCACCGTTCTCATCGCCCGCGACACCGTCACGGTCTTGTCCTCCAAGGGCTGACGCAGCGTCTCTAAGGTATATCGCGAATATTCCGGCATTTCGTCCAAAAACAACACTCCGTTGTGCGAAAGGCTGATTTCGCCGGGCTTGCTCCTCGCCCCGCCGCCGATAAGCGCGACCGTCGTCGCCGTATGGTGCGGCGAGCGGAAAGGTCTGACGGTGACTATGCCGTCGTCGAGGCTCAATATGCCGGCGACGCTGTGAATCTTTGTCACCTCGATAGCCTCGTCAAAGGTCATCGACGGCATAATGCCGGGAATGCACTTTGCAAGCATGGTCTTGCCCGCTCCGGGCGGGCCTATCATGAGAATGTTATGCCCTCCCGACACGGCGATTTCTATGGCGCGTTTTGCCTTTAGCTGACCCTTAACGTCGGAAAAATCGCTGTTGTAGCTCGATTTTGCGAGCGCGCTGTGATAGGAGCAAAACTCTATCGGCTTTAACTCTATATCGCCGTTCAAAAAGCCGCAGACGTCGGTCAGATTTTTGACGGCGTAAATTTCTAACCCCTCGATAAACGCCGCCTCGTTCATGTTTTCATGAGGTATGATAAACCGCTTAAAGCCCGATTGCAACGCCGATATGAGCATGGGCATTACGCCGTTTATGCGTCTTACCGTGCCGTCGAGCGACAATTCGCCGAGCATGATAAAGTCGGCGTAGCCGCTTGCCACCTGCCCCGACGCGGCGAGAATGCCGACGGCTATCGGCAGGTCGAAGTGCGGCGAATCCTTTTTTATGTCGGCGGGCGCGATGTTAACGGTAATTTTTTTGATAGGAAAATCAAAGCCGCTGTTTTTTATCGCCGACTTTACCCGTTCCTTCGACTCCTTGACCGACTGCCCGACAAGCCCGACAATATCCATGCCGGGCAGGCCGGCGTTTATGTCGGTCTCTAAGGTTGCCTCGTAGCCTATCAATCCGTCAAGCCCGAAGCCCGTGATTTTGGATAACATGTTTTTTTTCCTTTTTTTTGCGCGCGCGGCGCGGCCGTATATTGATTTTGCAATTGCGCGGCTAAGTCCTTTTGGGGGTGATTTTTCGTTAAAAATCACCCCCAAAAGCGTTAAATATATTTGTAATACCGCGTAAGCTTTTTCGTTTATAGGCTTTTTTTACTTTTTCTTGGGAATAAGCGTCTTTATTCTCCGCATAATGAGTCCGTCGCCCGAGTCGTCGCCGAGAGGCAATATGTTTTTCATGCCGCCCTTATAGGTTATGTCATAGACGACGTATCCGAAATAAACCGTCATAAGCATATTGATACACGACACGGTTATCGAAAGCCCCGGCCTTATCAGCGAAAAATAGGTTCCCGCGAACGGCTTGTGCAGCAGCGAGCCGCCGATTAGTCCGTCGGCGTTCAAGACGAACGCGATATTTATGACCGTAAGCAGCGCGAATGCGGAAAATATAAAATAGACGCGCTTTTCGTTGGCCGTGACGGCGTATATCAAAAGCAAAGCCAGCGCAAAAATCATCGAGAAGCTTTGCATTCCGAGAGTAAACATAAACATAGCCGTTATAGTAAACGCCGCAATCAACATTATGTCGGCGCGGTTTTTCTTTTTGAAATACAGGGCTATACCGGCGACGAGAATACTGACGGCTATTATTATGTCGAGAGCCGCCTGACCGTTTGTATAGGTCACGGCGTTGACATTTATCATCGAATAGAAGTTGAACGCGTCGAGCGACGTCAGCTCAAATATCGGCGCGAGCGTTCCGCCTATCGTCACCTTTGTCAGAGCCGTATATTGCACGAATATATAAAACGGATTTTCACTGAAGTTGGTAAACGGAAAGGATACGACCCAAAAGCCCAGAGCGCACGCTCCCGCGGCTATAGCCAGCTTTAGACGCTTGTCTACGTCGCGATAAAACACATAGCCGAGATAGGTGACGACGAGCGGCAGGACGTATATGGCCTTAGCGTTAAACAACAGCGCGAGAGTCATATATACGCACGTCAAAACGTGCTTTTTGTCGAGCAAAGAAAAGAGCATGAGTATCAAAAACAAGCCCATTACCGATTCGTCCGCGCCCCAGCCCGCCGAGGCGATAAAGACGGGGGCAAGCAGGGCGTAGGCTAAGGCCGTCACAAAAGCCGTCTTGTCGCCCTTTAGCTTCTTGATAAATATAAATATATATCCCGCCGCAAGCAGGTCGGCGATGATGCCGGGAATTTTGGCGACCATGTCTATCGCCGAGCCCGCGCTAAAAAACTCGAGGTTCAAAAGCTCCGCCACCCAGCCGAGCAAGGCGTAAACATAGAGCATTCCGGGCGTTTGAGTGCTGCCGGTAGCCGAATAAAACACGTCCTTCCAATTGGCAAAGCCCTCGGTCAGATAGCTAAAAAGCGACGAATAGTAGTGGTTGCCGACGGTTTCCTCGTGTCCGTCGATAAAGAGCGAAATCAAAAGCCTTATGACAAAGCCGGCGGAGAGGACTATTATGAGCAGAGTCGTAGCCGACAGCTTTTTAAATTCGGCGGGACGGTTCTCGTCCTTGTCCTTTAGCCCTCTTCTCAAAAAGTAATATAGCGCGACGCAGACCGCGACGGCGGCAAGCGACGCAAATATCGCCGTAAAGGTTCCGAGTCCCGTCGAAAAATCGGTTACGGCGTTCTTTGAAATAGTGCCGACGGTTCCCGCGTCGAGAGCGTCTTTAACGGCGCTTTGTCTTACGCGGGTCAAACCGACGTCGTCAAATTTCAGCTCGACGTCCTTGCCGACCTTGACGTTTTGGTTTTCGTTGCCCACCCTAAGCTCGACCGTCAGAGTGTCGTAGCCCTTAGTAAAGAAATATACGGTAAAATCCCGCCAATAGCCCTCCGTACTCGTTACGGTCTCTTGTCTGGCTATCGTGCCCTCTCTGATTCCGACATACGCGCCCACGCCTCCGCCGGTAATTATGTTGGTGGCGTTTTCGCTCGAATTTTTGGCCGCGGTATAAATCGAATAGGTCAGCTTATAATAAGAGTTTCTTTTGACGGCGACCTCCTGATAAAAATAGAGATAGCTGCCGCTCGTCTCCTGATACATGGTAATGACGTTGCCGTGCTTGCCCCCGTCGCCTAACTCGATTCCCTTTCCCTCGGGCTTATTCCAGCCGACGACGTCGGCCTTGCCGTCCGCGCCGACGACGATTTCGCTGAAGTCGCCGTTTTTGACAAGCTCGGTATCGTAGTCTATCTTAGGCTTGCACGCGGCAAGCATAGCTACGGTTAAGGCCAGCAAAACCAAAATCGAAAAAATTTTCCTCTTACTCATAAATCAAAGCTCCGAAAAAATTTAAAATTACGCGCGTCTAAAAACGGCCGTGACGCCTAAATCTAAAAACACGCTTTATAAAGTATAAAGGATAACGCAAACTTTTTCAAGTGTTTTAGGGGCGATTTTGAAATTTATTTTAAACGGAGGGCAAAAAGACGGGGCTTGAGCCGCCGTCTATTCGACAAAATCAAACTCTATGTCGCCGATTATGACCGTGTCGCCGTCGACGACCCCGTTTTTTATCAGACCGTCGACGACTCCCTTTTCGCGCAAAACGCGCTGAAAATATCTGAACGACTCGTCGTTGCCGAGAGAAACGTTTCTCTCCAAAAGCGCGACAAGCCCGCCCGTCACCTCGTATACGCCGCTTCCGACGGCGGTTATTTCAAAATCGTCTCCGTTAGGCTCGGAATATTCATATCCGTCTACGGCCATAGGCTCGGGCGGCGGAAGCTCCTTTAGCCTTTGATAGACGGTCTTCAACAGCTCCTCCAAGCCCTTGTTTGCGACGGAGGAAACGGCTATAGCCTTTATCTTAGCTTTTTTTTCAAAGGCCTTAAGCGCGTCCGCGCCGGACGAAATATCAGACTTTGCGGCGACGGCGATTTGAGGCTTTTCCGCCAAAACCGCCGAATATCCCCTCAATTCGTCGTTGACGGTCTTGTAGTCGTCATAGGGGTCTCTGCCCTCACTCCCCGAAATATCGACCATATGCACTATCAGTCTGACGCGCTCTATATGCCGCAAAAAGCTGTGGCCAAGCCCCGCGCCGCCGCTCGCGCCCTCTATAAGCCCCGGAATATCGGCGATGACAAAGCTGTCGTCAAAATATTTGACGACTCCGAGGTTGGGGCTTAGCGTCGTAAAGTGATAGTTTGCAATCTTTGGCTTAGCGTTTGTCAGCACCGACAAAAGCGTCGACTTGCCGACGTTGGGAAAGCCGACCAGCCCCACGTCGGCTATGGTCTTTAATTCGAGAATTATTTTGGCCTCCGTCGTTTTTACGCCGTGCTGACTAAACTCGGGAGCTTGTCTCGCCGGCTTGGCAAAGCGGGCGTTGCCCTTGCCGCCCCTGCCGCCCCTTAGGACAATCTTTTTTTCGCCGTCATAAAAGAGGTCGGCTATGGTTTTTCCCGTCTCCTTGTCCTTTATCACCGTTCCTAAGGGAACCTTGACGACAACGTCGCTCCCCGAGCGGCCGCTCATGTTGTTTATGTCGCCGTTTTCGCCGTCGGAGGCGACATATTTGCGCTTGTATTTGAAGTCTATCAGCGTGTTTTTGTTTTTGTCCGCGACAAAAACCACATCGCCGCCCCTGCCGCCGTCGCCGCCGTCGGGGCCTCCCGCCATGACGTACTTCTCCCTGTGAAAGGATACGGCTCCGTCGCCGCCGTTTCCGGCCTTTATAAAAATTTCCGCTCTGTCTATAAACATTTTTTTCCTTAAATTAAGCGCGCTTCGACACGCTTTCTATTATATTTTTCGCCGCGGTTTTGCCGTTGCCCATGGCGAGAATTACCGTCGCCGCTCCCGTCACCGCGTCTCCCGCGGCATAAATCTTTTCGTGTGAGGTTCTAAAATTTCCGTCCGTCAAAATAGTTCCGTCGGATCTGAACGCTATAAGCCCCGTCGAGTTTTTTATAATCGGGTTGGGGCTTGTTCCGAGCGCGACTATGACCTCGTCGCAGTCGATTGTCCTAAGGCTGTCGTCTATCGGAATCGGTCTTCTCCTGCCCCTTTCGTCGGGCTCTCCTAAGCGCATACTCACGCACCGCATTCCCGTCACGCGGCCGTTTTCGCCGACGATTTCGACGGGGGCGGTCAGCAGGCTAAAGGCCACGCCCTCCTCCTTGGCGTTAATCACCTCGTCGCGCCGCGCGGGAATCTCCTCCTCCGAGCGTCTGTACACTATGCAAACTCCCTCCGCTCCGAGTCTTAGGGCGGTTCTCGCCGCGTCCATCGCGACGTTGCCCGCGCCTATTACCGCGACCCTTTTGCCGACGTAAACGGGAGTCGCGGAGTCCTTCTCATAGGCCTTCATGAGGTTGACGCGCGTCAAAAATTCGTTGGCCGAATAGACCCCGTTGAGGTTTTCGCCCTTGATATTCAAAAAAACCGGCAAGCCCGCGCCCGTGCCGATAAACACCGCGTCGTATTCCTCGGCTAAGCTCTCTAAGCTAAGGGTTTTGCCGACGATAACGTTTGTCGTCACGCTTACGCCGAGAGCCTTCAACAAGGCTATCTCCGACTCGACGAGAGCCTTGGGCAGTCTGAATTCGGGAATTCCGTAGACCAGCACTCCGCCGGCTCTGTGAAAGGCCTCGAACACCGTCACGCTAAAGCCGTTCAACGCAAGCTCGGCCGCGACCGTCAGACCGGCGGGTCCGCTGCCGACGACGGCGGCCTTATACGCGCCTTTCGGCTTTTGCA
>JAISRB010000062.1 GCA_031273825.1 Clostridiales bacterium | reverse complement strand
AATTTCATAATTTCATCACCTCGCATGATTTTATATAGGTTATTATATCACTGTTTTTAGTTTTTGGCAATCATTTTTAATATAAAATTAAAAATATTTACCGTTATCTCTACTTATCGGCTATTTTGCAAACTCGACGCTTCTCAGCTCGCGAATGACGTTGACCTTGATTTGGCCGGGATAATCCAGCTCGTTTTCGAGTCTGTGCGCGATTTCCTTAGCCAAAAACACCGTCGCGCCGTCGTCGACCTCGTTTGGCTTGACGATGACGCGGATTTCGCGCCCCGCCTGTATGGCGTAGGACTGCTCGACGCCGGTAAACGAATTGGCTATGCTTTCAAGCTTTTCGAGTCGTTTTACATAGTTTTCGACGGATTCGCGTCTCGCGCCCGGTCTCGCGCCCGATATGGCGTCGGCGGCCTGAACGAGTATGGCCTCGATGGTGTCGGTCTGAATGTCGCCGTGGTGAGCGGCTATACAGTGAATGACCTCCTGCGATTCCTTATATTTTTTTGCGAGGTCTACGCCGAGCTGTATGTGCGTTCCCTCGACCGTGCTGTCAACGGCCTTGCCTATGTCGTGGAGAAGCCCCGCGCGTTTGGCGATTTTTATGTCGGCGCCAAGCTCCGCCGCCATTGCGCCGGCTAAGCTTGCGACCTCTATAGAATGCTTTAGCACGTTTTGTCCGTAGCTTGTGCGGTATTTAAGCCGCCCCAAAAGCTTTATCAATTCGGGGTGAACTCCGAATATTCCCATGTCGAATACCGCCGTCTCTCCCGCTTCCTTGACTCCGGCCTCGACGTCCTTTTTGACGCGCTCGACCATGTCCTCGATTCTCGCGGGGTGTATGCGTCCGTCGGCGATGAGCTTTTCGAGGGTTATCCTCGCAATCTCGCGGCGAACCGGGTCAAAGCCCGAAAGCGTAACCACGTCCGGCGTATCGTCTATGACGAGGTCTACGCCCGTCGCGCTCTCTAACGCTCTGATGTTTCTTCCGACTCTGCCGATTATGCGGCCTTTAAGCTCCTCGTTCGGCAGGGCGACGACGGAAACGGTTATCTCCGACGCGTGGTCGGTCGCGCATTTTTGAATGGCAAGCCCGACGATTTCTCTGGCCTTTTTGAGGCCGTCCTCTTTGGCGTTGTTTTCGATTTCTCGCACAATGTTGGCCGCGTCTTTTTTTGCGTCCTCGACCATGGCGTTCATGAGGCGTTCTTTTGCTTCCTGTTTGGTCAACTCGGACACCTTTTCAAGCTCCGCGAGCATTTTTTCATGCGCCCGCCCAAGCTCGGCCTCGATACCCGCCAAATCGGCTTCTTTTTTTAGAATGTCCTGCTTTAGCTTTTCTACGCCCTCGCGTTTTTGGTCAAGCTGTTGTTCCTTTTTGTCCAAAGCCTCGTTTTTCTTATCCAAAGCTTCTTCCTTTTGAATGATTCTCGCCTCGGATTTTTTTAGCTCGTGACTTCTTTCCCTGACCTCCTTTTCAAGCTCGGCAGCCTTTGCTCTTGATTTTTCTTCGATTTCCGCTCTTAATTTTTGTTGCTCTTCCTTTGCCTCCAAGAGAGCTTCCTTTCGCAAGGTTCTCGCTTCGATTTTAGCTTCTTCTTTTAGCCTCTCGGCCTCCTCTTTAAGCTTATCGGCCTCTTCCTTTGCCGAGCCTATTTTGTTTTTTGACGTCTTTTGAAGGACAAAAAAACAAGCGGCGGCTCCCAAAGCAAGCGATAGGACACAAAAAAGCACAACTAAACCCGTACTAACAGCGGAAATAACTGAATTTAACATGTTATCTCCTCCAATTAAAAAATAGATTGTCGTATAGCTACAAAAAAACCGCGCGTTTTCGTTGATAAAAACGCGTAAGGTATTTATAACGTAATACATTATATACCCAAAAGCGCGCAATGTCAAGTGTTTTTTCGGGGCTTGCATTTATTAGGGCTTACGCATTCGCATAAGCCCTACGCAGGGGAAACATGCTCGTTTCGCATACGCTTCACTCGCCGGGTTTCCCCTCTTGCGGCAACAAGATTGCCGCAATTCACCCTTTTTCGCGCGCTTTGCGCGTTAAGGGGGGCAACCAAAAAGCGCGGTTTTTGGTTGCCCTAAGTAAAGTTTTAGGGCTTACGCATTCGCATAAGCCCTACGCAGGGGAAACATGCTCGTTTCGCATACGCTTCACTCGCCGAGTTTCCCCTCTTGCGTCAACAGAGTTGACGCAATTTATTTAAGTTTTATTTACGGCGCGGAGGGCGGCGCGCTTAATTCGTAGGCGGTTATTTTTTTGAGCGCGGCGCGGTTTTCGCTCAGGCGCAGTATAAAACAATCGCAACGCAAAAAAAAGCGGGAGGAGATAGTTTCACGGCCGGAGTCGACAAAAATCTCTATTGTCGAGACGTCCGTGATTACGCGGAGAGAAATTTTTTCCGTATACGCGTATCTGCTATATCGCTTGCCTCCCGAAGCCTTAGCCGCGCCGCATACGGAAGCATAATATATCCTGCCGTTTTCCGCGCCAAATTCGATATATTCGTTTTGTCCGCAAAGCCGCGCCCAAAAATCCGATAAGGGGTCGATTTCAAAAATCAGGTCAAGACATTTGGACAATTTTTCGCCGTCCGCAAATTCCGCCCGCGCTCCTCTGAATAGGTCAAGCTCCGCGATAGGCTCCGAACGCAATAACCCGTCTCCGCCGACCGAAAGAACTACGGGCAGCGTCAACGCGCCGCAATAGCCGTTTTTGCTCTTGCGCGGATAATATTTTCCGTTCCACGTTCCCATCCACGCGATAGATATACGGCGGTTTTTGTCGTCTAAAAGAGTCTGCGGGGCGTAATAGTCGCCGCAATCAAGCTCTTGAACGCGCTCGACCGCAAACACGCGGCGTTCAAAATCGGCATTCAGAAAAAATGCCTTAACCGAATGACCGTCGGATTCGCCCGTTTTCGTTTTGGGCTTGATAACCGACGCCAGCAAAATCTCCCGTCCGTCCAGACGGAATGCGTCAGGACACTCCCCCATCGCCGCGAGCTGTCCGCCGCAGTCGATTTTAGAAAAATACCCGAAGCCGTTTAAGTCGTCGGATACGAATATAAAAATAACGCCGCGCCCCCTTTCGTCGCGGCCGCCGACAAAAACATAGTATTTGCCGTCGCGGTAAACCGGCTTAGGGTCGCGAAAGTCCTCGGCAGACGCGCCCTCGGGCAACTTGTCCGCGCCTATGACCGCGCCGAGCTTCGTAAAATTTATTCCGTCGCGCGTCACGGCCTTGGCCTGCTCCTGACGTCCCTTTCTAAACGGCGAGCCGTACCGCGCCTTCGTATAAAACAAAATCAATTCGTCGGGGTCTAAGCCGTTGACTGTCGCGCCGCCGCTATAGCACCCGTCCTCGTCCTTTTCGTCGGGCGCAAGGGCGACGGGCAGACGCTCAAATTCGATTAGATTCTTTGATTTCGCGTGATACCAGTGCATAGATCCCCATCGCGTATTATACGGATGGTACTGCGCGAAAACGTGATATTCGCCCTTATAAAAGCACAGTCCGTTCGGGTCGTTTATCCAACCGACCGGCGGAGTTAAATGAAATTTCGGACGCTGCCCGTCGTCGGTCTTGTCCGAATGCTTTTTGATAAAAAGCTCGGCCTTTTTTATAGTATACATAAGTCCGCCTCCGCGCTTTATTATAAGGTAAAAAAACACGGCTTGTCAACAAAACCGCAACAGACAAAAAAATAAATTACGCAAGCTATCCGCGGCGCAAATATTCGTCGGTTTTATAGAATACCTCGTGTCACGAAGTATTCTATAAATGTCGGTTTTTAGCCTTTGATAGCCTTTGAAATATTGACCTATTATTAAACTCCGACATAAATTTCTCATAAACTCCGACAAAAGGAAATTATTTTTTTATCGCCGTATGGTAATATTAGGGCGACGCGGCCGTAGCCGGTTAATTTTTAACGTCGGAGTGATTTTGCGTATGGTCGTTTACATAGAATACTTATTTATTGACAATATGGCCGTCAATCTGTTGATTCTCTATCTGACGGCGGTCACGCTAAAGGACAAGGCGGGCTTTTCGCGTCTTTTTTTGTCCGCGCTGACGGGAACGGCGTTCGCGTTTTTGCTGCCGTTTATAACCGCCTTTGTCTTTTTGTATAAGGTTGCGGCGGCGGCGGCTATGACGGCGATATTTAAGCACAAGAGCCTCAAGGCCTATTTTATGCGGCTGGCGGTCTTTGTCGCCTATTCGTTCTTTTTGGGGGGAATAATAAGCGGACTTTTTAACCTCAACTCCGGCGAAATAAACGGCGCGGTCACATATAATAGCGGCCGCGTCGTTTGGTTGACGGCCGCAGGCTGCGCGATATTTTTTGCCGTAATAAGAAAGCTGTATCTGACGCTAAAGCAAAAAAACACCCGGGGATTTTATTATAAGGCAAGCCTGTCGCTCGGCTCGTTTTGCGAGGAGACCGTCGCCTACTACGACAGCGGAAACCGTCTATACGACCCCGTCGACAAAACGCCCGTCGCCGTCGTCGCCCGCGATTTAGGCGAAAGAATAATTCAATCGCAAAACCCCGAAACCTATGATATAGAAATAAACACCGTCGGAGGAAAAAACACGCTAAAGGCGTTCAAATGCGACAAAATGGTGATATATTCGCAGGAGCAAAGGAATATAATAGAAACTATAACGGTGGCAATCGCCGACGGAGGCTTCAAAAACTTCAAGATATTGCTCCACAACGACAGCTTAAGCAATTTGAAATCCGACAATTAAAAAAAACGACGAACGTCATCAAATTAACTATCAAGGAGGGATTTTTTATGAACGCAATCAACGGATTTATCAAGGGGACAAAGGCTTTCTTAAAGAAAATCGTCAAAAAAATCGGCGATTTTGTCAAGTTTGACAAGGAAAAACCAAAGGACGGAGAGAGCGGCGGCGACTCTAAGGACGGCGGCGGAGTCGATTACATATCGGGCGGGGAGGCTCTCCCCCAGCCGCTCGATTCCGAATCGGAAACAAGTGCGGTCGTCGCCCTTCAAAACGGAGACATGAGCGCGAAGGCCCGTCTAATCGAGCATAACCTCCGCCTTGTGGTATATATCGCAAAAAAGTTTGAAAACACCGGCGTCGACATCGAGGATTTGATATCGGTGGGAACAATCGGGCTTATCAAGGGAGTCAATTCGTTTAACCTCGAAAAAAATATCAAGCTTGCCACATACGCCAGCCGCTGTATAGAAAACGAAATTCTCATGCACTTAAGAAAAATTTCAAAGATAAAGCTCGAGGTGTCTCTCGACGAGCCGCTAAACGTCGATTGGGAGGGCAACATGCTGCTCCTCGGAGATATCCTCGGCAGCGAGCCGGACGGAATATACAAAAACATAGAAACGTCGATAGAAAGGGATATGCTTTTTGAGTCGTACAAAAAGCTGTCCGACAGAGAAAAGCTCATCATCAGACTGCGCTTCGGCATTCTCGGCACGAACGAAAAAACACAAAAGGAAATCGCGGAAATGATGGGAATATCTCAATCGTATATCTCGCGCCTCGAAAAAAAAATCATCTCGCGCCTAAAAAAAGAAATGCTCAAAATGGCGAAATAACTCCGGCAAAAGCCCTTTGCCTCCTCACAAAAACTCCGTCAAGAGCGAATTTATGACATAAAAAAATTCGTCCTTTACGGACAACCGCGTTTTTGAGAGATTAAAGCAACGCCCGTATTTTGTCAGTACTCCCGAATATTCCCTAAAAAAATCAACGCCGAATTCGGCGTTTATCCCGGCGGCGTCTATGCCCTCGGCAAGCCTCAGCCCGAGCATTATTTTTTCAAACAAGGCCTCCTTAGGGGCTATTTTTATAACGTTCGCCGACGGTACTATACCGCGGCTTATCGCCGAATAGTACTCCTTCAAATCGCGCGGATTGTCATACCTTTCTCCGCCAAAAAAGCCGTGAGCGGCGGGGCCGAGGCCGACATATTCGCCGCGCCGCCAATAGTTGAGGTTGTGCCGGCATTCATACCCCGGCTTTGAAAAATTGCTTATTTCGTAGCGGGTGAATCCCCTCTCCTTCAAATAGCCGAGGGTCAAGTCATAAAGCCCTACGGACGCGTCGTCGTCGGGCGGCGCAATAATTCCCTCTCTGATTTTTTTGTCGAGCGGAGTTTTTTCCTCGACCTTTAAGGCGTAGGCCGATATATGCTTTATGTCATAGACGGAGATAGCGTCAAGCGTGTATTTCAAACGGCTTTCGCTGTCGCCGGGAAGCCCGAGCATGACGTCCGCGCTTACGTTTTGAAATACGCAGGTCGCCGCGTCGAGCGCGGCCTTGTTTAGCTCCTCCGTCTGTTCTCTGCCCAAAAGCTTCAAAATATCGCCGTGCATGGTTTGAATGCCTATGCTCAATCTGTTGACGCCTGCGGCTTTAAACTCCCCGACCTTTTTTTTATCGCAAAAATCGGACGGGTTGCCCTCGGCGGTTATTTCGGCGGATTTTGATATATCAAAATTTTTATCAAGTCCTTCGAGTATTTTGCCTATGCCGTCCGCGCTCAAAAGAGACGGCGTACCTCCTCCGAGGTACACCGTATCAAAAGCTAAGGCTAAGCCTTCACGGCGAAGTTTCGCGCCGTATAGAGCCGCCTCTTTAAGCAAAAATCCGATATATTCGTCCGCGTCCGCGGCATCGAACGGCAACGAAAAAAAATCGCAATAGCCGCATTTTTTTTTGCAGAAAGGAACGTGAACGTATATGCCCGCCATTACTATCTAAGCTCCGAGCGTCTGATTTTTCCGCTTATGGTCTTTGGCAGCTCCTTGACAAACTCGACGACGCGCGGATATTTGTAAGGCGCGGTGTGAGCCTTGACATATTCTTGAATTTCTTTTTTTAGAGCGTCCGAGCCTTCGAGTCCCTTTGTCAAAACTATCGACGCCTTGACGGCCTGCCCCCTTATCTCGTCGGGAACGCCCGTAACCGCGCATTCCAAAATATAAGGAAGCTCCATAATGACGCTCTCTATCTCAAAAGGTCCTATGCGGTAGCCGGAGCTTTTGATGAGGTCGTCGCACCTGCCGACATACCAAAAATATCCGTCCTCGTCCTTCCACGCCATGTCGCCCGTGTGATAAACGCCGTCGCTCCACGCCTCCTTTGTCTTGGCCTCCTCGCGGTAATAGCCGTTAAAAAGCCCCGTCGGCTTGACGTCCGTGCGGATTATTATCTCGCCTACCTCTCCCGCCTTTGCCGGAAGTCCGTCGGGCGTGACGACGTCGACGTTGTACTGCGGAGTCGGCTTGCCCATCGAGCCGGGCTTAGGCTCCATGCCGACAAGGTTGGCTATCGTCAGCGTCGTCTCGGTCTGCCCGAAGCCCTCCATGAGCTTGAGACCGGTGGCCTTATAAAACTGCTCAAACACCTCGGGGTTCAAGGCCTCGCCGGCTATAGTCGCGTGCTTTAAGGACGACAAATCGTAGTTTTTTAAGTCCTCCTTGATAAAAAATCTATACATGGTAGGCGGCGCGCAAAACGTCGTTATGTTATATTCCTTAAACAGCGGAAGTATGTCGTGCGCGTCAAACTTGTCAAAGTCGTAGGTCAATATCGGAGCCTCGCAAAGCCATTGCCCATAGAGCTTGCCCCAGACGGCCTTGCCCCAGCCGGTATCCGATATGGTAAAGTGCAGACCGTTCGGGTCTACGTTGTGCCAATATTTAGCCGTGACAAAGTGGCCGAGCGCGTAGGTTTGCGGCTGCGCGGCTATTTTTGGATAGCCTGTCGTGCCCGAGGTAAAATACATAAGCATACTGTCGGTATGACAGTTTATGCCCTCGTCGCCCTGCGGCTTGTCAAAAACCGGGCTTGATTTTTTTAACTCCTCGTCATAATTCAAGAAGTCAAGCCCTTGCTTTTTGCCGTTGGCGATTATTATTATCGGCTTTTTTTCGAGCTTGCCGCCCTCTAAGGCAAGCGCGGCCTGACGCGCCACCTCGCCGTCGGCGGTTATGACGAGAGCCGAAACGCCCGCGGCGTTAAAGCGGTATTCAAAATCCTTTTGAGTCAATAGGTTTGTCGCCGGAATAGCCGCCGCTCCGATTTTGTGCAGGCCGAGAATAGCCGACCAAAATTGATGATTGCGCTTTAAGACAAGCATGACCTTGTCGCCCTTTTTGATTCCGAGCGATTTAAAAAAGTTTGCCGCGCGCGCGGAATTTTCGGACATGTCCTTAAAGGTAAAGCGTTTTTCTTCCTTTTTGTTTGACAGCCACAGCATGGCGAGCTTGTCGGGATTAGTCCGTCCGAGGCAGTCGACGACGTCAAAGGCAAAATTGAAGTCGTCTTTTTGAATAAATTCGATTTCTTGCAACGCGCCGTTTTTGTCCTCCTTTGTCCTGATAAACTTTTCGTAGACGGGCTTTTGATCGTATTTATATTTTTTGACGGCTTCCGCGCCGTGCGCCGTCATGGTGTGACCCATTTCGCTCAAGTCCTTCCCCTTAGGCGGAATGACGACGGCGATAAAACGGCAATCCTCGCCGTCTACGGCAATCATTCCGTGGTTTTTTGCGCTGTCATAGTAGATACTGTCGCCGGGATTTAATATTTCGGTGTAGCTGTCTATTTGTATCTTTAGCCTGCCGCTCAAAACGTAGTCAAATTCCTCGCCGCCGTGCTGAGTCAGGCTTATAGGCGCGTTTTCCGTCTCCTTTGAATATTTTGCGGTGACAAGATAGGGCTGCGAATTCTTGCCTTTTTTTAGAAAGTTGAGATTATAATAGTCAAATTCCTTTTTTGGCGGCAGCATTTCGCCCCCGCCGCTTCTGACAAGCTGATAGGTATTGAGACGCGGAGCTTCGCCCGATATCAATACCGAAATGTCTATCGAAAAAGCTTCGGCGCACTTGTTGAGAAAGGTAAACGAAAAATCAGTCTTGCCCTCCTCCGCGCTTGCGTATTCGCCGAGCGACACGCCCGTCAGCGCGGCCATCTCCTCTTGCGTCTTGCCGGTGATGTTTCTAAGCTCTTTTATCATCTCGGCGACTTGCTTAACTCTGTCCATCTTTAAGACCTCCGTGTCTTTTTTGTGTTGTTATTCGCGTGTTTTGTTGGTTAGCTTGCCCGTATTTTTTATTATACGGGCTACGGGGCATAAAAAAACCCCGCGTTTTATATCGATAAAACACAGGGACGACTATCAAAAACAATAACCGCGGTACCACCCATATTGACGAAAGAAATATTTTTGTTTCGCGCCCGACGCGCTTTTGCCGACCCGGTAGCCGCAAAACGCCTATGACAAACAAAAAACTCATATCGCCCGACTTTTTGAGTAATTTATTATGCTGACGAGTGATAAGCAAACGCTTTTAAGTGCCGACCTTTCACCTTAGCGCGGCTCTCTGACCTTAAAAAAACCCGATTGCTGTTGTTTCGTGTCATCGCATTAAAACAAATTACTCGTCTATTATAATACTTTTTTATAGGCTTGTCAAGAGAATTTTAAAAAAAATTTTATCCGGTCTTGTAGTTATTCATAATGTTACGGACAGGCAAGTTTCTTTCTATGTTTTCCAAGTTCTTTTTTGAATATGCAACAAAGATTATGTTTTCCTCTTGGCTTAATTCGCTAAGAATCTTTGTACATATCGTATCATTAGAAAAATTTAATATAATATACTTCCCCGATTGATAGCCTCCCGTCAATTTTATTACTTCAATTTTTTTGAGGTCATTCCAATTTTTAATCTTTTTTGTCCGGCCAATCATTGTCTTAACTTTAATATAAGTATCATCAAAGACAATTAAGTACTTCATAAAACATAAAGCTAAAAAAACCGATACACATGTGATTAGCAAAACAGCACCAAAGTACAAAAAATCCAGATTGAATCCGCTCAATGATAGAAATATAATTGAAACAATAAAGACAAGAGTAAAAAATACAATACAAATTATCATCATTGTTTTATCATAAATAAAAATGTTTTCTTTTTTTTCTTATCCATTTGAAAAGACCTCATAAGCTTGCCGCATAATACTTTCAGCATAAAACCGCTTGCTATCTTGTTTCTTCCGCAAGCAAAAGTTTTTCCTTTCCTAACCGTGTCAAAGAGTATATTGTAATTTTAATATAACCAAAGGCATCGGAATATTGCTCATGCGTCACGTCGTCTATACCTGTCGCCTCAATGAATCTTTCTAAAGAAGTATCATTCCAAATCTTTAGAAAAACCTGAAAATGTTCCTCGTCTAAGCCCTTTGCCTTTTCGGGCTTAAAATTTACGTCCGCATAACTAT
>JAISRB010000012.1 GCA_031273825.1 Clostridiales bacterium | reverse complement strand
GACGGTAATATCGTCGCCGTCGGCCGCGCCGTTTGCGCTACGCCGACTGCCGCCGCCGCCCGCAAACGACGAAAATATGTTGGAGAATATATCCTCAAAACCGCCTGCGCCGCCGGACTGCTGGGCGCGCCAAAAGCCTCCTCCGCCGCCGCCCTGCGGAGCGTCCTCGCTCCCGAATTGGTCGTATTGAGATTTTTTTTGCGCGTCGCCGAGAACGTCGTAAGCGCGTGAAATCTCCTTGAACCTCGTCTCCGCGGCCTTTTTTTCCGATTCGGATTTTCCCGAATGCAGGTCGGGGTGATATTTTTTAGCAAGATTTCTATACGCGCTCTTTATTTCGTCCTCGGTCGCGTTTTTGTTTACTCCCAACACCTTATAATAGTCCTGTTCCGCCATTTTGCCATTCCTTTTTTTGATTATATACGCCGTCGCCGACATTGACGCTTGTGTCATAATGCCGGCGGCGGTTCTATGCCTCGATATTTTTGTTTCTTTATCGATCTTGAGCTTAGTTTTTTTGTGTCTTTTAAAGGGTTTTTAGTTGTTGTCCGGCTCGACGTTTATGCTGTCGTCCGCGCCTTGATTGTCGCCGTTATTAGCGTCGCCTTGGTCTCCCGCGCTTTGCGATTCTTGCTGATAGAGCTTAGTGAATATCGGGTCTGAAACCTTTCCGAGATCCTCCATCGCGCTCTTTATCTCCTCGGCGTTTTCGGAATTTATCTTGTTTTTCGCCTCGGCTACGGCCTCCTCAAGCTTCTTTTTGTCGTCCTCGGACAGCTTGTCGCCGCTCTCCTTTACAAACTTTTCTATAGTAAATATGAGGTTTTCGGCGTCGTTTTTAGCGTCTACGCATTCCTTGCGCTTTCTGTCCTCCTCGGCGTATCTCTCGGCGTCCTTGACGGCCTTGTCGATGTCGCTGTCGGAGAGGTTTGACGAGGCGGTAATGGTAATGCTTTGCGTTTTGCCCGTTCCCTTGTCTCTGGCCTTGACGCTGACTATTCCGTTCGCGTCTATGTCAAAGGTGACCTCTATTTGAGGAACTCCGCGCGGAGCCGGAGGGATTCCGATAAGCTCAAATCTGCCGAGCGTCTTGTTGTCTCTCGCAAATTCTCTCTCGCCCTGCAGGACGTGAATGTCAACCGACGGCTGATTGTTTGAGGCCGTGCTGAACACCTGCGACTTGGTCGTCGGAATGGTCGTGTTGCGCGGTATGAGCTTTGTGCATACGCCGCCTAAGGTCTCTATTCCGAGAGACAGCGGAGTAACGTCGAGCAGCAGCACGTCCTTGACCTCGCCGCCGAGTACGCCGGCCTGAATGGCCGCGCCGATAGCGACGCATTCGTCCGGGTTGATTCCCTTGAACGGGTCCTTTCCCGTAACCTTTTTGACGGCCTCGATGACCGCAGGAATTCTCGTCGAGCCGCCGACAAGTATGACCTTTGATATGTCGTTTACGCTAAGCTTCGAGTCTTTTAGAGCGCGCTCGACGGGGCCTATGGTCTTTTGAACTAAATCGCTTGTCAGCGAGTCAAATTTTGCTCTCGTCAAATCGATGTCGATGTGGCGCGGACCGTCGCTTCCGGCCGTAATGAACGGAAGATTGATATTGGTCTTTAAAACGCCCGAAAGCTCAATTTTTGCCTTTTCGGCGGCCTCCTTGATTCTCTGCATGGCCGGTCTGTCCTTTGAAAGGTCGATGCCCTCCTTGGCCTTGAATTCGGAGACTATATAGTTTACAACCCTGTTGTCAAAGTCGTCGCCGCCTAAGCGCGTGTCGCCGCCCGTCGCCAAAACCTCAAATACGCCGTCGCCAAGCTCGAGTACGCTGACGTCGAACGTGCCGCCGCCGAGGTCATAAACCAAAACCTTTTCGTTTTTTGAGCCTTCCTTATCAAGCCCGTAAGCCAGCGCGGCGGCCGTAGGCTCGTTGATTATTCTCAAAACCTCAAGTCCCGCGATTTTGCCGGCGTCCTTTGTCGCCTGCCTTTGGCTGTCAGAAAAGTAAGCGGGAACGGTTATGACGGCTTGCGTCACCTTTTGGCCGAGATATTTCTCCGCGTCCTCCTTTAGCTTGTTGAGAATCATCGCCGAAATTTCTTGCGGCGTGTAATATTTGTCGTTGATTTTGACCTTGCGGTCGGTTCCCATGTCTCTCTTTATCGACGAAACGGTGTTGTCGGGGTTGGCGATCGCCTGTCTTTTCGCGACCTGTCCGACGAGTCTCTCGCCGTCCTTTTTGAAGCCCACTACCGACGGTGTGGTTCTCGAGCCCTCGGCGTTTGCTATGACCGTCGGCTCGCCCCCCTCCATGATTGCTACTACCGAGTTGGTTGTTCCCAAATCGATTCCTATAATTTTACCCATAATTTTTATCTCCTTATATTTTTAGATTTTTATTTATTTATTTTGTCTATATGCGCGCGATACTATACCGCGCGGTTATTATAGCTTATTTTATAACCGCGTCTTTTGCCGCGGTCGTTTTTTTTAGCGGAATTTTTGCTATTCCGCAACCTTAACGAGAGCGCACCTGACGACGTTTCCGCCGAGCGCGTAGCCCTTTTGGGTGACCTCTACGATTGTTCCCGATTCCGCGCCCGAGTTAGCGACCTTTTCGACGGCCTCGTGCAGGACGGGGTCAAAGGGCTTTCCGAGCGCGTCCATTTCTTTGACGTTAAACCTTGCGAATACGTCTAAAAGCTGTCTATAAATCATCATTACGCCCGCCTTAGATTTCTCGTCGAGATATTTGAGCGCAAGCTCATAGTTGTCGGCAAGCGGAATAAATTCCTCGATGACGCTAACCGTTATCGTCTCGCGCAAGGACGCGTTGAGCGCGTTGTTGCGCTTTCTGAAGTTGTCAAAATCTGCGGCAAGCCTCAAATAATCGTTTTTTGCCTCGGCAAGCTCGGCTTTGAGCTTGTCTGCGCCGTCCTCCGCCGCCGTTTCGACGGCGGGCGCGGTCTGCCCTTCCGTTTTTTCTTTTATATTTTTCTTTTCGTTATCGTTTACATTTTTTTTAGACATTGCACCCTCCTAAATATTTTTATCCCAATAGCTTGTCTAACATTTTGCATACATAATTGAGTACCGAATAAACCCTCCCGTAATCCATTCTTACCGGCCCTATGACGCCGGCTCTGCCAACCTCCTTGCCCCCGAGAGTATATTTCGCCGACACTACGGCGCAATTATCAAAGTCTCCGGCCTCGTCCTTTCCTATCTTTACGGAAAATTCTATGTCGTCGTTTTCCTTTATCAGATCGTTAAGTCCGTCCCTTTGCTTTATCGTGCTGATAAACCTCTTTGCGCTGTCGCGGTCGCCGTCGGGATAATCCAAAATTTTATATTCTCCGTCGGTCACGATGTTTTCGGGCTTGATGTTGTTTTTGATTATTTCTAGAACCCCGTCGAATATAGCTCTGAAACCGATTATCTCGTTTTCGATGAGAAAATCTATATCGCCTAACTCGTTGACGTTCCTGCCCGTAAACATATCGTTCAAAAGGTCGTTCGCCGTGTCGATATAGCCCTGATCAAAGCCCTTAGGGAGCGTTACAAAGCTATCCTTCAAAACCTGCTTGTTTGTGATTATTATGACAAGCGCGGTGTTTTCGATAAGCCCGACAATCTTGACGTTTCTTATGACGATGTCGTCGTCCTTTAGCAACACAACCGACGTATAATTAGTTATGTCCGATATGATTTTGGCGGCTTTTTTTATTACGTCCCCGATATCTAATATCTTGTCCTCAAACTGCTCTCTGATTAGGCTTAAATCCTTTTTTGTCAACGGCTTGTTTTGCATAAGCTCGTTGGCATAAAGCTTATAGGCGATATTAGACGGCACGCGCCCCGCCGAAACGTGCGGCTGTGACAGATAGCCCATCTCCTCGAGGGCGACAAGCTCGCTCCTTATCGTCGCGGAGCTTACGTCGGGCATATGATTGTCCTTTATGTCCTGACTGCTGACGGGAGTCGCGGTAACGATAAAGTCGTCGATAACGGCCTTCAAAATTTCTTTTTTTCTCTTAGATAACTCCGCCATGCAAGAACCTCCCCCGTTTTTTTTGCGCCCGTCAAAATTGATTGTTAGCACTCTCAACTCTTGATTGCTAAAACAATTATATACCATAAAAAAGAGCTTGTCAAGCGTTTTACGATAAAAATTTAAAAAATTTTGGCAATCGCGTCACGCGAGTGCCAAAATTTTAAAAGGTTATTTATAGGTGATGATTTTTGCAATTTAGAGAAGTTAAATTTTGTTTGCCACCTATCTTTTATTGAGAGTCATCGTCCTTATCAATGCTCTCCGTTAAGCCGATTCGCGCCAAATAATCGCTTCTGCCGTCGAGAACGCGATAAACCTTTATCAATCCGTCCTCTAATTTAAACAACACGATATAAGTATACGGATTGACAATTCGCAACCTCAAATCGGTTTCAACGCCAAACTTTTTCTTTAATTCCATTCCTATAAGCGGATTGTCCGGCAATTTTTCAATCACGCCGACAATTTTTGCGGCGACTTTTTTTGCCGCCGTCTTGTTGTCGGTGGAAATGTATTTCATTATGCCGGCAATGTCCCGATAGACGATTGCCGGAATATCTAAAACGTATTTCACGGCTATATCCCCAATCTTGCTTTGAGTTCGCCTATCGTCAAATGCGGTTCGTTAGCAAACGATTCCTCCGCTTCTCTAATTCGCTCAAATAACGCCGCCTCCGCCTCCTCTTTGGTCTGCGGCGGTATTTTAATCGAAAAAGGTAAGCCGCGTTGCAACACAACCTGATTTAGAAAAATATTTATCGCTTCGTTCGGCGTAAGCCCGAGTCTTGACAATATACTTTCGGCGTTCGCCTTTAGGTTCGGGTCAATCCTCATGTATACGGTATCCGTTTTAGCCATAATGCGCTGCCTCCGTTATTAATATATGCAGATTATACCACAATTAACGTACGGTTGCAAGTGTTTTGTGCCGTAGTTTATCAACTTTTAAGATTTTTCAAGAAAAGCATTAACCTAAGTCTACCGCCACCCCTACTGCTAAGCCTAAGCTAAGCCTACTGCCAACCCTACTGCCAAGCCTATGCTAAGCCTATGCTAAGCCTATGCTTTAATTATAATCGTTTTGACAAATTTGTCAACCGATTTATGCCTTACAAATAAATTCTATCCGCATTCTTTTGTCGATTTTATAAATAATCGGCGTATGCGAAAGTCAGCTTATATGTTTACTAACAAACACCTCCAAGCTCCCCCCCCCTCGCGCATACCCAAAGCCTCATAAAATATAAAAGCATCCTAATACGCTATCAAAAATTCAAAAAATATGCTATAATATATTTATGAAAGAAAAAAATTTGCAGTTAAAAATTTCAAAATACGACCAAAACGGGCGCGGAGTGGCTTTTATGGGCACAAAGCCTTATTTTATCGACGGCGTTTTGAAGGGCGAGCTTATAAGCTACGACCCCGAGACGCATACGGTCGCCGAAATAATTACGCCGTCAAGCGCACGCGTCGAGCCGCCTTGCGGCATGTCGGGCAGGTGCGGCAACTGTCATTTTTTATACGCCGATTATGCCGAGCAGTTAAAAATAAAAAAGCAAATGGTTACGGAGGCTTTAAAGGACTGCGCCGACCCGTCGCTGATATCCGACGTTGTCGGTATGCATTATCCGTTTAAATATCGCAACAAGCTGCATTTGGCGTTTGCAAAAGCCGGAGAAAAAATAAAAATAGGCTTTTTTGAGGAGCATTCAAACCGCGTTGTCGATTTTAAAAAATGTCTTTTGCACGATAAATTCGCCGAAATATTGACGCAAATACTTAGGCGGTTTGTCGAAAAAAACAAGATAAAAATCTACGAAAAAAAAGGCGGACAGGGGCTTCGCTACGCCGCCGCGAGATATTTAGACGGCAGTCTTATGCTTACGTTGGTTTCCACCTATTCCGCTTTGCCCGCGGCCGACGAGCTTTATGACGAATTATCAAAGAACTTCAAAGAGGCGTCTCTCTATCTCAACGTCAACCGCCTCGACAATTCGACGGTTTTTTCAGATAAATTTATTCATTTAAAGGGCAAGCCGTATATCGAGGGCAAGCTATGCGGAATAAAATTTGAATATCACCCCGCCGCCTTCATTCAAATAAACGACTCTATCGCCGCGAAAATCTATAACGATATAGAAAAAAATTCACAAGCCGACGCATCGACAACGATATTAGACATATACAGCGGAATAGGAATAACGTCTGTCGTCTTTGCGGGAAAAGGCGCAAACGTCTATTCGATAGAGCTGTCAAGGGACGCCGTAAAATCGGCGGCCGCCCTAAAAAAGGTCTACGGACTATCCGAAAAAATAACCAATATTTGCGGCGACGCCGGTTCGGAGCTGACAAAAATCGCCCTTGAAAACGACGATATGAGAGCCGCCGTAAAGGCCGTAAACACCATAAAATCAAAAAATCTCCGCGCCGAAACAAAGCCGCGAAAGCCCGACGCGCCCTTTACCGCCGCTTTGGGCAAAACGGCGCAAGCCGGATATACGTCCGCGCCTAAGCACGACAAGCTCGTCGCCTTTGTCGACCCGCCGCGCACGGGCTTAGACGAAAAGGTCTCAAAAGCCTTGCTCCGTCTCGCTCCCAAACGCATAATTTATCTCTCGTGCAACCCCGTTACGCTGGGCGAAAACCTCAAGCGTTTTGTCGCGGCGGGATATAAAATAAAATACGTCGCGCCCTACGATATGTTTCCGCAAACGCGGCACGTCGAAACGCTCGCGGTTTTGGACGCCGAATAAGTTAAAAATTTAATTGCGAGTTCCCCTCAAAGCGGCGGCGCGTGACTCCGCGCTCCTCTTTGGCAATAAAATCAGCCTCAAATTAAAAATCAGCATGACGGTCTCCGCCCCCACAAGCAAAATTATTTCAACTATTCCGTTAAATCCCGTGAGAGCGTAAACCGCGGCGGCCGCCGCAAGCACTAACATGAGCAGATATACGTATACAACCGTCGGCTTGTCCTTATTTTTTTTAGAGTAATCGAGCATACAATAAATCAACGAGCCGTAACCCAAAACCCCGAATATTATCACCCCCGACGTATGAATAGCTACGCTAAAACGACCGTACCCCACATAAAGCGTCGGCAGCATAAATGACAAGCTGCACGTCGCTATCATCAGATAAACTATAGAAGCCTTGATTTTTAACTCGTCGCATATAAAAAACAAATTCAAAAGCACCGAAACGCTGACCGTCACGCCCCAAAAGAAAAACCATAACGGATACACCCTTCCTACGTCGCTTATAGTTATGCTCAGCATGTCATAATCGCGCACCTTTAAATAAGTAATCAAAACCGCAAAAATCAAAAATATGCTACATATCGCAAACTTAAACGCCGCTATCCCTTTTGCCCGCCGCTCATCTATATCTTTAATCACGAAATCCCCCGTTATATAGAATACTATGCTATTCGCAGTATTACAAAACGCGCATGTTTTTAGAATATTCTATGCCGCACGACTCCTACTTCATACCCCCTAAAAAAACTATTTCCGAAACCGCGCGCTTTACCCGCTAAAAATAAAAACTTACCCCTCAATTTACTTGCCAAAAACGCAAAACTCTTGTATAATATTTAGGCTTGTTAAATTTGCGTTGCTTAAACTTACGTTGGTTAATTTTAATCAGCCTCATTAAATTTGCGTTTGTTAAATTTAATTAGCCTCATTAAATTTGCGTTTGTTGAATTTAATCAGCCTCGTTAAACTTGCGTTTGTTAAATTTAATCAGCCTCATTGGTATTCGCACTTGCTAAATTTAACGTTAAAAATTTTGGAGGAGTCGCCTAGCTTGGTTTATGGCGCACGATTGGAAATCGTGTAAACGTTAATAGCGTTTCGAGGGTTCAAATCCCTCCTCCTCCGCCAAAACACACCAAATAAGAACCCTTGCAAATATATTTTCAAGAACGGCTTATTCGGTATCATAATACGCCGATAAGGCAAAAAAAAGAGGGTAAAACATTTGTTTTTTTACTCTCTTTTTATTTGTATTGCTTATTATCACGCAAAGCTTTTGCATTTAATTGCAAAATTATTCAAACTTTAACAACTTTTCTAAATTATCCAAAGGCGTATTTATAATTT
>JAISRB010000011.1 GCA_031273825.1 Clostridiales bacterium | reverse complement strand
GGGTGAAACCGCGGCGGATATAGTTGCGGCGACGGGTTCCGTCTATGACGACAAAAACGCCGGCGTTGCCGCAAAGGTTACGCTGACTATAACCGTCACGGATTCTAACTATGCGATAGACGGCGGCGTGAATGAGTATGACTTTGACGCTGCGATAACGGCAAAGGCGTTGACCGTGACGGCAAAAGCTCCGACGATAAGCAAGGTATACGACGGAACGACGACCGGACCGACGGTGACGACGGATAATCTGACAACCTATCTGAATATCACGGGAGTAGCGGACGGTGAGGAGATATCCGGCATATTCGGAATAACAAGCTGTTTGTATGACAGCAAGGACGTTGACGCGGCAAAGGTTACGCTGATTATAACCGTCGTTGACCCTAACTATACGATAGACGGCGGCGTGTATGAGTATGACCTTGACGCTGCGATAACGGCAAAGGCTTTGACAATAACCGCCTCAAACGCAACGGTTGTGTTTGACGGAGAGGAGCATTTGATAACCGCTCATATTCCGGGAGTCATAGAGGGCGACAGCCTGCCGATAGCCGCCTCGATTACTTTGAGGGCGGGGGACGCGGTGACGTCCGCCAAAAACGCCGACGAATATATATTCACCTTTAGCCTTAATTCCGCCGACCCGAACTATAGCGTGACGGGAACGACGGCGGTTTTGACGATAAAAAAGGCCTCGCGCGAGACCTTTGAGAGTATTATCGCCGCGGGAACGGTGTTTAATACCGGTCGTTACGTCTATGACGGAGGTCTCGTAATTCCCGAATTGAAGGCCTTTAGCGTCGACGCGAAATACGGAATAAGCTATATCGGCTGCGACAACGAGGGAATATCGGGCGCGGGAGAATATCTTGTCACCTTTAGCTTTGACGTGTCGGACAACTTTGATACGGACGGCGGATACGTCGTCAAATATGTCATCGAAAAACAGCCGCGCGAGCTTATCGTCGAGAGAGACGACAAGACGATAACCATTATAAACCCTATTCCGGGAGCGGAATACAGACTCATCGACAGCGACGGCAAGGCCACCGAATGGCAGAGGGGAACGGTGTTTTCGGTCAAGCCGGGAAAGGACTATACCGTCGAAATGCGCTTAGACGACGGAATCGTCGGCAACTATGCGGTCAACACGCTGACGATAGAGTCGCCAAAAACCTCAAGTGACGCGCCTGTGTATATCGCGGTCGGGCTGGTTGTCTTGCTCATATTGCTGTTGGTTATCCTCCTGTCGCGCGGCGTAAAACGCAAGGGCGGCGGCGGCATGATGGGTATGGTACCTATCGGAGGAACGCAGCCTATGCCCGGCTACGGCGTGCCGAGAACGGCGAACGGCTTGGGAATTCCGCCGCGCGCGGCAAAGCCCGTCGACCCGCCGAAGCCCGGTCCGAGACCAAAGTCGGGCAAGGTCAAGCCGATAAACTCTATGCAGCCAAAAAAAGCGACGCAGTTTACTTCAAACGCGAAAACCGCAACCAAAAAACAAATCGAAACCGAAAAAATGGGCGATATGGGATATATAAAAAACGCGTCGCTCTATGACGCCGACCCAAAAACGCCCGTCGAAAGAAGTATGGTCATGAAAGAGAAGGGCAAGCGTTAATTTAGATATTTGATATAGCATTGATATAAAACTCCTCACTCCTTAGAGAGAGGTCTCTTGCGAACAAGAGACCTCTTTCTCTTTATTTCTCCCAAAATTTCCCAAAAGATTTTGCAGTTATCCGCCACTAACAAGTTGACAAAAATTCTTTTATATGCTAAAATTATAATGTGACATAAATTAGCATAAGCTAACCAAATAAAGGGAGCGGATTTTTATGAACTTAGCCTTTGCTCCGATCGGCAAGGAAATGACGATAAAACAAATCAACGCCGATGAAAAGACAAAAAGACATCTCGAAAACCTCGGAATGACCGTAGGCGGAAGCGTAACCTCAATGTTTGACAACGGGGGAGACGTAGTATTAAAAATCAAGGACGGCAAGGTGGCGATGAATAAATCGCTCGCCCTCAAAATAGTAGTTTGATTTTGAGAAAAAGGCGGCTCTGACGGCGAAGCTTATAAGGATAATCGACGGTTTTTTAACGGTCTTTTATAAATATTTTGAAAACGACGACAAAAAAGAGGGAAACATGCAAAAAAAATTGAACGATTTTATTCCCGACGAAAAGGGAACAGTCAAAAACGTCAACGCCGAGGGCAAGATTCGCAGACGGCTGTTTGACATGGGCGTAACTCCCGGCGCGGAAATCACAATGAGAAAGACCGCGCCGCTCGGAGACCCTATCGAAATTACGCTCAGAGGCTACGAGCTTTCGCTCAGAAAGAGCGAGGCCGAAACGGTTGTTTTGGAGGTGACAAAATGAAATTTGCGCTTGCCGGAAACCCGAATTCGGGAAAGACGACGCTTTTTAACTCATTGACCGGCAGTACCGCCCACGTGGGAAACTGGCCGGGCGTAACGATAGACAAGCGTTCGGGCTTTTATAAAAAAGGCGGAGGCAACGTCGAGATTATCGACCTGCCGGGAATTTATTCGCTGTCGCCCTACACTCCCGAGGAGGTCGTCTCAAGAAACTTTTTGCTTGACGAAAAGCCCGATTGCATAATCAACATAGTCGACTCGACAAACTTAGAACGCAATCTATATCTGACGACTCAGCTGTTGGAGCTTGACGTTCCCGTCGTCATCGCGCTGAACATGACCGACGCGCTCAAAAAAGAGGGCGGCGAAATAGACGCGGCGGAACTTGAAAGGCTTTTTGGCGTTCCCTCCGTCAAAATCAGCGCGCTTGTCGGCGACGGGCTTGATTTGCTCATGCAAAGAGCCGTAAACGCCGCAAAGCAAAAACGCGCGGGAAGGAGCGTTTTGGATTCGGGCAAATGCGCGGGAGTAATAAACGCAATCAAGGAATTATACATAAAGGACAATATTTCAAATCCGCTTTTTCACGCCGTCAAGCTCGTCGAAAACGACGGGATAGAAACCGCCGCTAACGCCGCCTTTGCGGCCAAGGCCGAGGAGCTTAAAAAGGGCGTGGAGACGGGCGTATTTGAGGGAGACTTCGAGGGGCTTATCGCCGACGCAAGATATAGATATATATCCGAAAACCTTGCCGCCGTTCAAAAAAAGCCCGCGCCGCGAGCCGTCGGTTTTCTGACAAAAAGCGACAAAATCGACAGAGTTTTGACGCACAAGGTTTGGGGTATTCCGATATTTTTGCTCATTATGCTCGGAGTTTTTCACATAACCTTCGGCGAAAACTTTTTGTTTTTGGGCGGCTGGCTGATTCCCGAGAGCTTTGACAGCGCGATATTCGGGAGCGGCGCGCTCAATTCGCCCGGAGTCATAATCTTTAACCTCATGGACGCGGCCACCTCGCGGCTCGGCGAGGTCGTTTCGTCGGCGTTGCCCGAGGGAATGTGGTATACGAGCATGATATCGGACGGCTTGTTCGGAGGCGTGTTTGCCGTGCTGTCGTTTGTGCCCCAGATACTCGTGCTGTTTTTGTTTTTGTCGATACTTGAGGACAGCGGCTATATGGCTCGCGTCGCCTTTATCATGGACAGAGCCTTTAGGCGGTTCGGATTGTCGGGAAAGGCGTTTATGCCTCTCGTCATGTGCTTCGGTTGCGCGGTTCCGGGAATTATGGCGACGAGAACCCTCGAAAACAAAGAGGAAAGACAGCGCGCGATATTCCTTACCCCGTTCTTTTCCTGCGGCGCAAAGCTGCCGATTTGGGCGGCGTTTGCCGGAGTGTTCGCAATGTACAGAGGGCTAAACGCCGAGTTGACGGTGTTCTCGATGTATATTCTCGGAATAGTCGTGGCAATCGTGTCGGCGTTTTTGCTCAAGGCTACGATTATAAAGGGCGAAACGCCTCCTTTTATCATGGAGCTGCCGTCTTACCGCGCGCCTAAGCCAAAAAACACAATCATTCATCTCTGGCAAAAATTGAAGCACTACGTCATAAGAGCCGGCACGATTATCGCCGCGGCGACGGTCGTTATATGGTTTTTGAGTTCTTTTAGCTTTAGCTTTGAATGGGTCGGCGCGGACGGAAACCCCGAGGGGAGCATACTCGGTCTGATATCAAAATATGTCTTTCGTTGGGTCTTTTATCCTCTTGGCTTCGCTATGGGCGAGAACGGCTGGATGTTTGTCGTCGCAACCCTCACGGGTCTTATTGCAAAAGAGGTCGTCGTCGCGACTATGGGCGTCTTTGCCGGAATGGACGGAGACGAGGCTCTCGAAACCGAAGGCTCGGAGCTTGGCGGAACCGCTCTCGGCGGAGTCATAATAAGCGTCGGCGGAATGCTCGGCGGACTCAATGTCGCTATCCCCGCCATGTTTGCCTTTATGGCGTTTAACCTCCTCAGCGTGCCTTGTATGGCGGCCGTCGCCGCGGCAAGGAGCGAGCTGAACGACAAAAAGATGTTGTTTAAGGCCATAGCCTTTTGGATAATTACGGCGTATGCCGTCTCCCTCGTCATCTTTTGGGTCGGAACGCTCTATACGCTTGCGTTTTGGGCGGGGTTTGCCGTCACCGCCGCAATCGTCGCGGCGATAGCCGGAGCCGTTTGGCATAGACTAAAAAAGACGGAGCGGAAAGGTTGATTTGGCAAGCAAACACATAAAAATGCGTTTGCCCTGTCAATTTGGTTAGCCGCCTCGGTAAAACGGCAAAAAAGAGGTAAAAAATCATGGAGCCTATAGAAATAATCATAATAATTCTCGCCGTCGCGCTTGTCGCCTTTAGCGTAGTCTATAATATCAGAAAGCGCAAAAGAAGCAAAGAAAGCGGCTGCGATTGCTGCGGAGGCGGTTGCGGCGCGTCCCGCCCGTCGGGCGGCTCGGATGCTTGCTGTCAAGCCTGCCAAGCAAACCAAACGGAAACGGAGTCAAAAGACAGAGAAGCGTCCGTTTGTCCGCCGCCGGACAAAAAAGACGGCGACGAAATTAATTAGCTATTTTCCTTGTAAAAATCATATAAAGATCTCCTAAAAAAGCCGCGTTTTTCTAAGAAGGACGGGGCTTTTTTAGAGGGCTAAGCTTGCCGCGTAAGCTCTGTATTATAAAAGATGCGTTTGCCGCGGTTATATAATTTTTTTTTGGGATAAGCCTTGACATGTCCGTCATTTTTTGTTATAATAAAGGCAATAAATAAAATGGGTGGTTTTTTATGCCGTTAAGCGCGACCCCTAACATCGACGACAAGAGCGTTCGTTCGCCGGCTTTGCATTTTAAAAGCGTTATTCCGAAGCAAAGCGTATCGGCGGCCTTTGGCTCGCCCGTCGGCGGCGCGGCAAACGCACGGGGTGAGCGCGGCGCGGCGGAGCTTGAGCCGCTCAAAACGGGGAGAATAGATCTCCCGCCGCTTCAGAAGTATTATTACGGCTCTTACGTCAAGGACGGCAAGGTAGAGGTCAGCAAAAAGCCCGAGGCGGTAACGCATAGTATATTTACAATCATCAAGCACAAGCCCGTTATATATAACGAGCTGGCTATAGTTTTCGCGATAATAGTGCTCGCGTTCGGCAAGGCCTTTATGTTAAAGGCCGACTTCGGCGTCACCGCCGTTCAGGCCGTTCCGGTCATACTGTCGATGAAGTTTACCGCGCTGTCTCTCGGAGTATGGAATCTCATTGTGCAAGGGCTGTATCTCTTGATAGCCGTGCTTTTGGCTCATAAATTTAATCTGAAATACGTCGTCGCCGTCATAATCGCCGTCGCTTACGTCTTTTGCCTCGACTTTGCCGTCAACGTGGTTGACAAAATCCAAATCACGGCGGAGACCGAGAGAATGTGGGCGTTCGGAATAGGCTATTTTCTTTCGGCGGTGGCCATGACGTTCTTTTTTCACAGCCACGTTCCGCTAATGCCCTTTGAGACCTTAGAAAAGGAAATCGCCGACAAACGGCATATATCGGTTCTCTGGGTAAAAATATTGTTAGACTTATTGTTCTTTGTGATAGCCTCGGGAATGTCATACCTGTTTTTCGGCGAAATAGCCGTGCAGGCGATAGGCGTGGGAACCGTCATAATAGTCGCGACTATGGGGCTTTCCATTTGGTTTATAACCTTTGTTTTGAGGATATTCTTTGACTTTAGGTTTATCTTTATAAAAACCGAAACTATGACGGTATAAGTCTGCCAAGCTCCGCAAAAAAAATCGATAAATAACATATTTAAAAGACCCTCCGAATATACTGTCTTTAAGCGGAGGTTTTTTTATGCCCGTAAACAAAGAGGATAGCAAGAGCGCGGCGGTCAGGCGGCTTCACAGCCTGCACGTTGACAACAACAAAAAATTGACGGCGAGCGGCGTCGTCAACGTCAAAAGCTATAACGACAAGGAAATAAATCTCATACTTAGCGAATATATTCTCGTCGTCAACGGCGAGGGGCTTAATATCGACAAATTGAGCGTAGACGACGGGAGCGTCGTCGTCGACGGCTTGATTTTGAGCCTCAGATATCTAAAGACAGCCGAGCGCGGAAGCTTTTTTAAGAGGCTGACAAAATGAGCGGCTCCGCGCTTCAGCCTTACGAATTTTTGATTTTTGCCGTATGCGGCGCGTTATGCGCCGTTTTTTACGCCGTTTTTTGGTTGATAAGACATTTTGTCGGACAAGACGGCTTTTTTGAAATTTTGTCCGATTTTACTTTTGTCATATTGTCCGGCGCGGCGTTTTTGTTTTGTCTGTTGACGGCGACGGACGGAACGCTCAAATTTTTTTATTTTTTGGCGTATCTGTCGTCCTTTTTTCTTGTCCTTTTTATCTTAAACACCTTTAAGTCGGGAATTATCGCCTTGCTCAAAAAACTGTATCTTAAGCTAAAAAGCAACCGCCTTTTCGTCCTTATTTCAAAGAAATCAAAGGACTGTCAAGAAAACCTCGTCAAAAAACGCGCCGCGCGCCAAAAGGCCTATGACGAAAGACTTGCCGCCCGTCAAAAAGCTCATGACGAGAAGTTAGCCGAGCATAAAAAGGCTCATGACGGAAAGATAGCCGCTCGTCAAAAGGCTCATGACGAAAAGTTAGCCGCCCGTCAAAAAGCTCATGACGAGAAGTTAGCCGCGCGTCAAAAGGCTCATGACGAAAAGATAGCCGAGCGTAAAAAGGCGGACGCCGAGAGGCTTGCCGCACGTCAAAAAGCCGACGCGGGACCCGTTCGGGAAAATACCGGAAACAAACAAAAACAAGAAAAAAAGAAAAAGGAAAAAGAGCGCAAAGAGGAGAATATTACAAATAAAAAACGCTCCGACAGCCCCAAAAAACGATGACGGGCGGCGCGTATGTCAAAAATACCGCAAAATATGTGTTTTATATAAATTTTTATTTAAAAATCTCTTGCATTTATTCTTAGATAATGATATAATAATCATTAGGTTTTTTAGTATTATGATAAAATCCTAAAAGCATCTCAAAATATGTCGGAGGAATACCCAAATGTCTAAAGTATGCAGTATCTGCCAAAGGGGCAGTATGAGCGGAAATAAAGTAAGCCACAGCAACAGAAAATCAAGAAGAATCTGGAACGTCAACCTACAAAAAATACATGTCAAGGGCATACAAGGAAAGACTTACGTTTGCACAAATTGCCTAAAAAGCGGCAGAATCGAAAGAGCCTGACGCGTCGGCGTCCGCGATAAAAACGCGCGCGGCAAACACGCGTTTTTATAAAAGACGGATGCATAGCTCAGTCGGTAGAGCACTTGCTCCACACGCAAGGGGCCACAGGTTCGAGTCCTGTTGCATCCACCAAAAGGTCGCATTTTTCGTTTTTGTGTGTCCTTATTCTCCTAAAGTAGGCGTTTTTTACGCCTACTTTTTTGCGGTATTGTTGCTTGTGTCATATGTTTTCTGTGTCAAATCTGTGTCAAAAGCAGAAAAAATATTGTCCTTTTGGGCATTTATATAGTCAATTTGGGTGTCTGTGTATATCTTTTGCGTTATTTTGATATCCGCGTGACCCATAAGCCTCTGTGTCAAAACCGATGGAACGCCGTGTTCCTCAAGCCGTGTCGCGTAAGTATGGCGTAATGTGTGGAGGCTACCCTCTATTTTCAACGTTGCAAAAATACGCTTGATTTTGAGTTTTACGGCGTTTTGCGTAAAGTCAAAAACTCTATCAGAGCCGCTCCGTGTTGCTATTTTTTCATACACTCGCGGCGGCACGGGAACGCTACGAACGCTTGCGTCGGTTTTTGGAGTTGCCTGTAAAACTTGTACGCCCTTAATGTCAACGACGTTTTTGTCAACCGTCACGTATCCGTCGCGAAAATCATCATAAGACAAGGCGAGAGCCTCTCCGACGCGTAAGCCTGTAAAGAGTAAGAACGCAAAGAAAAGCTCGTATTTATCGCCGATAATAGCCTCTAAGAACCGCGTTTGCTCGTCTGCGGTAAGCGCGTTGCGGTGTTTATATTGGTGCTTTGGAATTTCGACGGCGGCGCAAGGATTGTCTTTTATGAGCTTCAGCTTTTCGGCTTTGCTTAAGGCCGCGTTTAGCGTCTGATACAATATTTCGCGCGTCCTCGTCTGCTGTATCGACAATAGCTTCTCTTGGACTACAAGCCCCTTTAACGCCTTTAAGGGCGCGTTTGGGAACTCTTTTTTTAGTCGCGCTATATTATACTTTAAAGCCTCTTGTGTTTTAGGTTTGATTTTCGCCTCTTTGTACAGCGCATACCATTTATCGATCCATTCGTGCAGGGTGTATTCGCCTTTTGTTGCTTTCTTTTTACTCGGCGTTTGTTTGCCGTTTAAAAGTTTTTGTAGTTTAAAAATAACCTCCTCTTTGCTTTTCCCATAGACTGATTTATATGCGCCGTCTACGAGGGCGCGGCCTTGCCAGCGTCCGTCTTTGCGTGGCTTGCTGTCTACGGACACCCCTTTTATTTCTAATAGCACATTTATTCGCTCCTTTTCGGGATTCGATATGCTACCGTCTTGATTGTTTAACTCGGCGAGAAGCTCGTCGATTGAAAACATGTCGTATACTTTTATCTTTTTCATACTTTTATTCGTATTTCTTTAACTATGCCGAGAATCCGAAAATCGCATTTTTTATCCACTATAATGGGGTCATATTTGTCGTTTTCCGGCTTTAGCATAAAAACGCCTTGCGTGGTGCGTTTAAAGCGTTTGATTGTCGCCTCGTTGTCTATTGTGGCAAGCACGATTTGCCCGCTATCGGCGTCGCTTTGACGGTGTATTACGACAATCGAGCCGTCGGCAATACCCGCGCCTATCATGCTGTCGCCGCGAACGCGGACGGCGAAATATTCGTCTGGATTCGGAAAATTTATAAAAATATACTCGTCTATATCCTCTACCGCCCAAATCGGATTGCCCGCGGCCGCAATGCCGACGACGGGGATAGGGTGTTGATTTAATTCGTCCATAGGAATTGCGCCGATACGCTCCATAAGCTCGGCTTCGAGTTCATCCTCCGTTTTGGGGCGCGGCATATCGGGATGCCCGAGCAGATAGTCGGTTGTGACATTGAAGTATTTTGCGATTTTGACTATGGCATCGGTAGAGGGTTTTTGCCTATACTTTCGCCATTGAGCTATTACGGTGCTGGCGTTTTTAATAATGCCGCTTTTTTCAAGGGCATACGAATTTGTTCCGCTTGTATCTATGACGTTGAGAACCCTATCGATTATTTTCTTATCTTTTTCTTCCATTTTCTTAATATCTCCTTGACTATCGAACAAATGTTTGATATAATATAGTTATCAAATAAAAAGAGGTATTTACTTATGAATCCGGATTTTACGCATTACGACCCATTCATCGAATCTAAAGAGGAAAAGGCAAAAAAGAGAAAAATCCGTATTGCCATTATGGATAGTTTGCTTGCCACAATAGATGTGGCAAGAAAACAAGGCTGTGACAAGAATTTTAAAACAATTTTGAGGTTATATAAAGAATTGCAAAGAGAATTAAAACGTTATTAACCCTTGCGTGTTGCTTGAATAATTATAATGATTATGCTTGCAATCCAATATATTACCTCTAAGATTTTCGTTATAGTATTGATTGTTGCCGATTCTTTTGCTTTGCTTGTTGTTATGTAATTTATTATTTTCTTGGGTAGAAAAATAATAAATTCTATCCATTTCAAAGGGTTTATTATACTTAAAGCTCTGTGCCTATAAATTGCCATGGTATCATTCAATATCGAAATATAGGTGTCTTTGTACAGTTTAAAGTTTAAGCAATCTAAGGTTACATTCACCGTCGCATAAGAGGTGAAAACATAAGGTGAGACTCTTGCGTCCGTTACATACTTCGCGACGATAGGCTTGCGGCGTAAAAACTCTTCATTTTTATTTTCGCAATACGCTTTATAAGCGTCTAAGCATAAAGATATATAAATGCTCCTATAAAGATTGAATGCGAATAGAAAAAATATAAGTCCAATTCCGCCAAGAATTAGCCAAAGCATATATCTCCTCCATGCAGCTCCTTTTCGAAGCTGCTTTTTGTTGTGTAAAAAATATCAAACAAATGTTTGAAAAACGCTTGACTATAGAACAAATGTTTGGTATAATGTGACTACAACCTAATTTTGATAACAAAAAACCAACCGCCGACCAAAACGGAGCGGAAACAGTGTGTAGTTACTAAGACTAATTAATTATAACACAAAGATTTTTAGTTGTCAACAATAGTTTGATATTTTTTAAAGGAGGTACTAAATGGAAAATTGCACGAGCGTTAAGGAAAAATTGATAAAAAACAATCTAACGCAAACATGGCTTATATGTCGCTTAGGCGAACGCGGAATAACGACAGACAAAACAGAGCTTAGTAATGCGTTAAGCGGGCGACGCATGACAAGAAAGAAAAAAATCATACTTAGCGAATCCGAAAAAATTATCGACGACTACGAGCAAAAAATGGCAATTAATAAAAAAAAGGAGTACAAGCATGACAAGACAAGAATTTGAAACGGTAGCAAAAACGACGGCGAAAGAGGGTGACTAAAATGCCGGGATTTAACGAGCAGAAGTATTTTATAGCGGAGCTGATAGTGACTGTGCAGCGATTGACGATAAACGGAGTAGAGGCTACGCGAGAGGACAGGGCGTATCTTTTGGCTGCCGTGTATGAGCGGGAGGTTGGGGCTGTGCAAGTAACGTGCAAGGGCGCGGGAGTGATCGCCGTGGAAACGGTGTTTTAAAAGTACGTTAGTGTCGCTTGGGGTCGTCCGAACGACCAACAAGGTAGTCAAGGGAAACGTCGAAAAAGTCGGCGAGTTTAACAAGCATTGTTAATCCGGGTTCGCGTGTGCCGGCTTCATAATGTTGATAGGCGCGTTCGGTCAGTTGTAGACCGTTAGCCGTTTCTTTTTGGGTAAGAGAAAGAGCCTTGCGGCAAGATTTTAATCTATTGCAAAAAAATATCATAAATACACCTCAAAACGCTTGAC
>JAISRB010000102.1 GCA_031273825.1 Clostridiales bacterium | reverse complement strand
GATATTTCTACGCCGTCATACTTCGGGCGGTTCTTGTCCTCCTCCCTTGTCCGTTGATAGGTTTCCTTAACGCCGTCTAAGACGTTCATTTTGACCGCCGCGTCCATTCTGCGCGTTGCCCCTAAGTAGGGCTTGCGCGAATGCGCAAGCCCTATAAAAAACGCTTGTCTAAAATTTTTTGTTGTGGTATAATATAATCATTGATTATAAGGGGTATTCGACCGCTTGCCGTCGGACATAATCGAAGGCGGCTTTTAGTTTCCGACCCGAAGGTCAAGGTCAACATATTTAACGCGGTTCGGGCGTTTTTTTTGATAAAAAAGCCGCGTCCGCACAATCGAGGGCGGCTTTTGTTTTATTCTAAAAAAGCCGTAAAGGAACGACGATGGATCAAATTTTTAGATACGCAAACGGTTTGAGAGCCGTGCATTCATATATGGACAGCGTCCGCTCGGTTGCGATAGGCGTTTTTGTTTCGACCGGCTCGATAAACGAGAACGACGGCGACAACGGCGTTTCGCATCTCATCGAGCACATGCTCTTTAAGGGAACGAAAAAGAGAACGGCCTTTGATATCGCCGACGATATCGACGTTATGGGCGCGCAGATAAACGCCTTTACGTCAAAGTCGACGACGTGCTACTACACCGTATCAACCTTTGACCATACCGAAAAATGTATGGAGATTTTGTCGGACATATTTTTTGAGTCCGTCTTTGACGAGGGCGAGCTGGCAAAGGAAAAGAACGTCGTCTTAGAGGAAATAAGCATGGTCGAGGACACTCCCGACGAGCTTGTTTTGGAGACGGTCTGCCAAGGCTACTACGCGGGGCATTCGTTAGCGCGTCCGATTTTGGGTAGCCGCGCCAACGTTTCGGCCTTTACTCCCGACGATATAAGGGGGTATATGCGACGGTTCTATACCGCCGACAACGTAATTGTTTCGATAGCCGGTCACATTTCTGCGGAGCAAGCCGACAAGCTGATAAGGCGTTATTTTTTTGAGCGGTTTGACGGCGCGAAGGGCGAAAAGCCGCTCCACAAACGCCACAAGGCGAGCGCGTCGACCGTCGTCAAAATCAAGGACATAGAGCAGGCCAACATCGCCTTTGCGTTTCCGTGCTACAACTTCCGACACCCTAAGGAAATGGCCATGCACGCCATGAACAACATATTCGGCGGAGGAATGAGCTCGAGACTTTTTCAAAAAATAAGAGAGCAGATGGGGCTGGCCTATTCGGTCTATTCATACGCGTCAAACTATTCGGACGACGGAATATTTATGATTTATCTGGGCGCAAACCCCGATCAGGCTAAGGCCGCCGCCGACGCGGTAACGGACGTTATAGACGAATTTTTAGACAAGGGAATAACCGACCGCGAATTTTTGAGCGGCAAGGAGCAGCTAAAGGGCGGGCTTGTTTTGGGCAGCGAAAGCTCCGGCGCGATAATGAGAGCCAACGGCAAATATCTGCAATGGGCGGACTGTTTGTTTGACTTCGACTTACTTTTAAAGGAAGTCGAGACGATTACAAAGGGCGACGTGGCCGACGCGGCAAAATATATATTTGACCGTTCGGCTATGGCGGCGGCCTACCTCGGGCGCGACGTCGGAGAAATCTTTAGCCGGGCAAAAACGCGCGGTATAGAAACGCCTTGAAACATAAAATTGCGGCATAACAAAAGCCATATCGGAGTCAAAAATAACGCGGGAGGCGGAAATGGACGGAAAGCTTATAAACGGCGACAAATTGGACACAATCTTTCATTATCAGAATTTATTCGACGGCTTTGTCAAAAAAGAGAGAAAGCTTGAGTTTTCTAATTCGGAATGGATTCAAAAGGAGGTTTTGGCGATGATATCGGAGTTGTCCGAGCTTTTGACGGAGGTAAACTTCAAATGGTGGAAAAATCCTAAGCCGCTCAACGAGGACAACATAAAGGACGAGCTTGTCGACATTCTGCATTTTTTTGTCGGAATGTGTTTGAACGCGGGTTTGAGCGCGGACGAGCTTTTTGCGAGATATCTCGCCAAAAACAAGGAAAACTTTGACCGTCAAAACGGAACGTCCGAAAAGAAGGGATACGAGCTGAAATAGGGAGGGGACATGAACAAAATAATCGGTGGAAAGGGGAGAGCCAATTTTTCGGCCGCGCTTATAACTGCGTTTCTTGCGTCGGCGTTGGTTTTTGTCTGCCTTTTGGGAGTGCTTCCGGGCGGGTTTGCCGCGGTTAAAGACTTCTTTTTGGGGACGCTCGGGATAGCGGCATACGCGTATTGCGTATTTTTGATGCTGTCGTCGGCGGCTCTGATTTTTGGTCTCAAAATTTTGGTGCGAAAAATTACCGTCGTCAAGTTCGCGCTGTGCTTTTTGTTTTTTGTCGCGATGATGCATACGATAACCGCCGCGCCTATGTTTGAGGGCGGCGCGCCGGGCTTCGGCGCGTATGTCAACGCCGTATTTGAAAACGCCGACACGGCGGGCGGTCTGCCGTTCGGGCTTTTGACATATCACCTTCAGGAGCTTTTGGGAACTATCTCGGCTATAGCCGCGCTTGCGGCGGTTGTTCTCGGAATAATACTTTGGATAGCCGCGCCCTATCTTAGGGTAAGCCGCCAAAGACAGCGGAGCGAAACCCCGTCCCTGACGGAAATCAACAACGGAGCGGTCGACAAACGACCCGTCGGACTTCCTCCTAAGAGCGAGGGCGTTCGCCGCCCTATTCCTCCGGGGCCGAGGCCGTCGGTTCGCGAGCCGTCCGTCCGCAGCTACGCAAAGCCGGAATACGCGCCGCCTATAGAGGAGGCAAAGCAGAGAGCCTTTGCAAAGCTTTATGAAAACGGGGACACGACCATATTAGTGGACAAAAGCGCGCCGTCGGCCGACGACGTATTCGCCGTCAAAAAGAAGAACGAGCCCGAGCCTTTCGTCGCGGCCGTAGACGACATAAGCGACTATACCAATAACGGCAGACGCAAAAGACTGCTCGAAAACACCGGACAATATCAAAACGGTTTCGCCGCCTCCGCTCAAAGCGCGGACGGCGAATATCGCCGCGACGAGCCGCAGTCCGACGCGCCGCAAAGAGATTTTGTCTATCCTACGTCAGACGAGGGCTTTTATATCAAGAGGAGAGCCGAAAAAGACGGGGAAACGCAAAACAACGAGCCGCCGTCGGCGTTTAGCGGCGACATGGACGCGCTGGGCGAATATTATAAGCAGGAGGCCGCAAGGGCAAAGAGCATAAAGGAGCATATTGATAGAGAGCGGCGCGAAAGGGAGGAGGCCGATAAGGCCGAGGGGCTAAAATCGGTAAAAAGACCGCTCGGGTTTGTCGACGACGGAATAGACGACGGCAGACAGTTTGTAAACTCCAAAAAAAAGCTGCTCCAAAAGACCGACGAGCTACTCAAAAAGCTGTATTTTGAGGAATCGAAGGACGACGGGCAGCCGCCGCAAAACGTGCAGCCGCCAAAGCCGCAAAGGCCGCTACAGTCCGACGGCTTTGCCCCGCCGATAAATCAAGAAAGTCTATCGGAGTTTACGGACGGCGGCGTCGACGCGGACGGTCTTGCCGAGCCGAAAGAGGCTTATGATTCGGACGATATAAAAAGCGCCATAGAGGAGCGCAACAAAAAGATAAAGGAGAATATAGACGACGGCGCGCAGGAGGCCGACGGGCAGACCGGGCAAAACAAAAACTTTGGCGCGTTTGTCGAAAACGCAAGCGTCAATCCGCCCCAAAGGCTTTTTGATTTTAATCCGCTCAAAAGCCGTCCTTTCAAAATCGAGGGCTTTGAAAAGCCTCAAAGAAAGCCTAAAGACCCTTTGGACGGTCAGATGACCATGGACGACCTCAAGCCGATAGTGCGCAAGCCTTACGCGCCGCCGCCTATCAACCTGCTTTTGGAATACGACAACAAAAATTCGAGCGACGTCGAGGAGCTAAAGACCAACGCCAGCACGCTTGAGGGATTTTTTAACGAATTTAAGGTCAGCGCGACGTCGACGGGCGTCGTCGTCGGTCCGACGTTTACGAGATACGAGTTTCAAATGCCGCCCGGAATATCGGTAAACAAGGTAGGCCCGCTTGAGCAGGATATTTCGATGAGGCTTATGACTCCGCACAAGATAAGAATAGAGGCGCCTATCCCCGGCAAGAACGCCTTCGGAATAGAAATTCCAAACAAAAAACGTTCGATAGTCGGAATGCGCGATTTGGTCAACGACGACCTGTTTTATGACGAGGACGGCAAGCTGACCTTTACCGTCGGCAAGGACATCTCGGGCGAAAACTACTACGGCGACATAGCCGACATGCCGCACCTTTTGGTCGCCGGCTCAACCGGCTCGGGAAAGAGCATTTGTCTTAACTCGCTGATAATCAGCCTGCTTTATAAATATTCGCCCGACGAGGTCAGGCTCATATTGATTGACCCTAAGCAAGTTGAATTTGCCATGTTCGAGGGGCTTCCGCATCTGCTTTTGCCCGATATCATAACGCAAAACGACAAGGTCATAAGCGCGCTCGACTGGGCTATTAAGGAAATGCACAGACGTTACGGCGTCATCAAAGAGAGCCGTTCGAGCAACATAAACGAGTATAACAAAAAGGTCGGCAAAAACGAGCGCATGTACCGCATAGTCATCGTCGTCGACGAGGTCGCGGAGGTCATGCTCGCCATGAAAAGAGAGGTCGAGGACAGAATCAGAAGCCTGTCGCAGCTCGCCCGCGCCGCCGGCATTCACGTCATTTTGGCGACGCAAAGGCCGTCCGTCGACATAATAACCGGCGTAATCAAGTCAAATATGCCGTCGAGAATAGCCTTTGCCGTCACCTCAAACGTCGATTCGAGAACCATAATCGACAAAAACGGCGCGGAAAGACTGCTCGGCAAGGGCGACATGCTATATCAGACGCAGGCCATGCAAGGACCGGTGAGAATTCAGGGCGTATTTATAAGCAACCAAGAGGTGACGAGGGTCGTCGAATATGTCAAGGCCAACAACATAGCCTATTATGACGCGGCGATAAACGACGAAATCAACGCCGTCAAGGAGCCGCCTAAAAAGAGCGGCGACGAGGATGCGGGAGACGGACCCGCTCTTGACCCGTTGTTTGTCAGAGCCGTGTTGCACGTCGTCGAAAACGAATCGGCGTCGATATCTATGCTGCAGAGAAAGTTTTCTATAGGCTACAGCAGAGCGGCGAGAATAATCGACAACATGGAGGAACGGAAAATTATCGGCAAGGGCGACGGAGCCAAGCCGAGAAACGTTCTCATAACAAAGGCGGAATTTCAAGAAATATTCGCGGAGTTCCTCAAGGATGACGACGATGATGACGAATAAGCCGTGTTTTAGGATTTTAAGATGATAAAAATAGGTTTTATTTCTCTCGGTTGCGATAAAAACCGGGTCGATACCGAATATATGATGTCCGAGCTGTCGCGCGAGGAGGGCTTTGTCATAACCAACGACAAGGCCGCCGCCGACGTCGTCGTCATCAATACCTGCGGCTTTATCGAATCGGCGAAAAACGAGGCGATAGAGACCATATTAGAGACCGCCGAGCTAAAAAAAACCGGCTTAAAAAAGCTGATAGTCACGGGCTGTCTCGCGCAAAGATACGGCAAGGAGCTGTTTAAGAGTATGCCCGAGGTCGACGCGGTTACGGGCATAGGCGCGTATGATAAGATAAAGGAAATCATAAGCTCCGCGATAAGCGGCGAGCGCGTTCTGAATACCGAAAAGCACGCCTACGACCCAAAGAGCCGCGTCGTGTCCACGCCGCTTCATTACGCTTATCTCAGAATATCCGACGGCTGCGACAACAGATGTTCTTACTGCGCCATACCGTCGATCAGAGGCCGTTACCGCTCGAGAACCTTTGAGTCGATAGACGGGGAGCTGAGTCTGTTAAAGCAAGAATACGACATAAAGGAGCTTATCTTAGTCGCGCAGGACGTGACGAGATACGGCATAGACCTCTACGGCGAATACAGCCTTTTGAAACTTTTGGATAAGATTCAGGCGCACGGCTTTGAGTGGGTCAGATTGCTCTATTGCTACCCCGAGCTTGTTACCGACGGGCTGATAAGAGCCGTCGCAGAGCGCGGCGGGCTGTGCAAATATCTCGACATACCGCTGCAACACGTCAACGACGGCGTGCTGAGGAGCATGAACCGCAAAAACGACGGCGAATACGCGAGAAGCCTCATAAAACGCATAAGGGATATCGACGGCGATATAGCAATCCGTTCGACGTTTATAACCGGCTTTCCGACGGAGACCGAGGAGGCCTTCGGCGAGCTTTATGACTTTATCGGCGAATACAAGCTTGACAACGCCGGTTTCTTTGCCTTTTCTAAGGAGGAGGGAACGCCGGCCGCCGCAATGAAGGACTTGCACCACAAGACAAAAAAGCGCAGACTCGATATGCTTAGAGCCTTGCAGGCAGGCGTCATAAGGAGCAACAACCTCAAAAAAATCGGAGCGGTACATAAGGTGTTATACGAGGGCTTGGACGGCGAAAAGGGCTTGTTCTTCGGACGCAATCAATTTAATGCGCCGGAGATAGACTGTCTGGTCTACTTAGATTCGGAGCTTCCGCTTGATGTCGGACGCTTCTATACCGTCGAAATCACCGGCGCGGAGGGGGAGTTTGATTTGCGGGGAAGGGTAACGGCAGACGGGCGGAACGAAGGTTAAGAGCGGCTTGCAAGCTGTTCGGAGTTAAAAAAATAAAAAAATATATAAGGAAGGAAAGTAAGAGTATTATGAAAATTACGGCAAACAAAATTACTATGATCAGAATTTTTCTTGTTCCTCTGATTTTAGTTTTTATCTTTTTGGCGGAGGCGTGGGAGTATTCTCCGTTTATCGCGCTTTTTGTCTATCTTTTGGGCGTGCTGACCGACACCGTCGACGGTCAGTTTGCCAGAAAAACCAAAACCGTGACGAGCCTCGGCAAATTTTTAGACCCCATATCCGACAAGATTTTTGTCAACGGAATAATGATCGCTCTGATTTTTGCCGGCGTGTTTTTTGAGAAAGGCGCGGTTTTGCATTATGTCAATCTGACCTGTATCACCGTCATGCTGCCCCGCGAATTTGCCATATCGGCGATAAGGCAGGTGGCCGCCGACAAGAGGGTCATCATAGCCGCCGACAAATACGGCAAAATTAAGACGGTTCTGACCTTTATATCCTTCGGATTTTTTATTCTTTGGCTATACAAAGGGCCGGACGGATACGCCGCCGTCAGAGAGGCGTTTTATTATTGCGGTCTGGTTTTGTTCTATGCCGCCACGGCGCTTTCGATAATATCGGGAATAAATTATTACGTCAAAAATATCGAAAGCCTGAGGTTTTGACGGATATGGATACGGTCGGACGCATATTTGAATTGTGCAAAAAAAAAGGCGTGACGCTTTCGGTTTGCGAAAGCCTGACGGGCGGGCTTGTCGCGGCGCGGCTTATCGAGAGAGCCGGAGCGTCGGAGTTTTTTTATGAGGGCATAACGGCGTATTCTAACGACTCCAAGATAAAAAGACTGCTCGTCAACCCCGAAACGCTTGATAAATTCGGAGCCGTCAGCTATGAAACGGCGGCGGAAATGGCGGAGGGGCTTTATAAAAGCGGCTCTGTCGGACTGACGGTTTCGACTACGGGAATAGCCGGTCCCTCGGGCGGCGGCGTTGAAAAGCCCGTCGGTCTGACCTATATAGGCGTATTCGACGGACGGCAAAGCAAGGCTTATAGCTTTGTCTTCGGCGGAGACCGGAACGAAATCAGAGAAAAAGCCGCTAAGGCGGCTCTCGATATCGCCGCGGAAGCCTTAGAATTAATGTAATACAAAAAAATCAAACGCTTAAACTCCGGTTTAAGCGGGGACAAACGACAAACAATCAGCAAAAAGGAGAATTTTTATGGATGACAAAAAAAAGCAGGTCAAACCCGACATAGTCGTGCCGACGACGGCCGAGGAAAAGGCGGAGGCTCTCGAAACGGCGATAAAAAATATAGAAAAGCATTTCGGCAAAGGCTCGATAATGAGAATGGGCAGTAAGAGCGCGGTGGCAATCGACGTAATTCCGACGGGCTGTATGACGCTTGACGTGGCTCTCGGCGTAGGCGGCGTTCCGCGCGGCAGAATAGTCGAGATATACGGGCCGGAATCGTCGGGAAAGACCACCGTATCGTTACATATCGTCGCCGAGGCGCAAAAAAACGGAGGAACGGCGGCGTTTATCGACGCGGAACATGCGCTCGACCCGTCTTATGCGCAGCGGCTCGGCGTCAATATCGAGACGCTCTACGTTTCGCAGCCGGACAGCGGCGAGCAGGGTCTCGACATAGCCGAGGTGCTTGTCAGGAGCGGAGCGTTAGACATAGTCGTCGTCGACTCCGTCGCCGCGCTTACGCCAAAGGCCGAGATAGACGGCGACATGGGCGATTCGCATATGGGCTTGCAAGCGCGCCTCATGAGTCAAGCTCTGAGAAAGCTTGCCGGAGCCGCAAACAAGACCAAAACCTGCGTCATATTTATCAATCAGTTGAGAGACAAGATCGGCATTTCCTACGGCTCGCCCGAGACCACTCCGGGCGGCAAGGCTCTGAAGTTTTATGCGACTATGCGCCTCGACGTCCGCAAGGGCGAGGCAATCAAGGAGGGCGGGGAGTCGGTCGGAAACCACACAAAGGTCAAGGTCGTCAAAAACAAGGTCGCGCCGCCCTTTAAGGTCGCCGAATTTGACATAATATACGGGCAAGGAATATCCAAGCTCGGCTGTATAGTCGACGCGGCGATATCCCTCGGAATTATCTCAAAGAACGGCTCGTGGCTCAGCTATAAGGACGATAGAATAGCGCAGGGCAGAGAAAAGGCCATAGCTTATCTCAAGGCAAACGAAGCCGTACTCGTCGAAATAGAAACCGCGGTCAGAGCCGTCTATAAGCCGGCGGCGACCGAGGACGACGAAGCGGCGGGAGCGGAGGAATGAGCCTGATTATCAAAAATTCGGAATTTATCAAGTCGGCGGCGGGCTTCGGCGGCTTTCTCACGGACGGGAGTCCGCAGATTGCCGTCGCCGGCCGCTCGAATGTCGGCAAGTCGTCGTTTATCAATATGCTTTTGAACGACGGCGGCGCGGCACGCGTCTCGTCTACGCCGGGGCGCACGGCGCTTGTCAACTATTTTGACGTAAACCGCGGCGGCTTTATTTTGACCGATCTTCCGGGCTACGGCTACGCAAAGGTGGCCAAGACCGAGCGCGCAAGCTGGGGCAGGCTTGTCGAGGACTATTTTGCCGTCACAAAAAACGTGTGCGTTTTGGCTTTGGTCGATATAAGGCATATTCCGACGGCCGACGACATAAAGCTTGTCGCGTATCTATACGCTAAGGCTATTCCGTTTTTTATCATAGCCAACAAGTCCGACAAACAGAGCCGCGCCCAAAACCTAAAATCCGTCAAGGATATCGCCTTTGCGTTAAAAGTCGGCGTAGGAGATATAATTTTGACGTCGTGTACAAAAAAAATCGGGCGCGACGACGTGCTCGCCAAAATAGAAAGCTTTTTGAAATAAAAAAACACAAGGGAGATACTAAAAATATGAAGTGCATGTATTGCGGTGAAACAGAAAGCAAGGTTATCGATTCGCGCGTCGGCGACGACGGTCTTGTCATAAGACGCAGAAGAGAATGCATAAAATGCGGCAAGAGGTTTACCACCTACGAAAAAATCGAGCCGGTGTCGGTTTACGTCGTCAAAAAGACCGGCAACAGACAGCCGTTTGACATTCAAAAGATTAAGGGCGGCATACTCAAGGCTTGCGAAAAACGGCCGGTTCCTATCGGCAAAATCGACGCCTTAGTTTCCGAAATAGAAAAGACCGTCTATAACATGCCCGAAAACGAAATAAGCAGTATAGTCATAGGCGACATGGTCATGCGCGGACTAAAGGAAATAGACGACGTGGCCTACGTCCGCTTTGCCTCCGTCTATAGACAGTTCAAGGATATCAATACGCTTTTGAGCGAAATCAAGGATATCTTAGACGGCAAGGAAAACGGAAAATATAGCGATTAGCCGTAAAAAAAGGAAATATTGTCATGTACACGCTGATTTACGACGGCGGCAAGCCCGACAAGCTGATAAAATTTTTGGACGGCAAAACCGCTCTGTCTTACGGGCGGCTGTTGTCGTTGCTTCGGCGCGGAGAAATAAGAATCAATCAAAAAAAGGTCTATGAAAATTCGGCTCTCGCAAAGGGAGATTTAATTTCGGTATACGCCGACGCCGCGCCTCCGCTATCGATAGTCTATGAGGACGAAAACATTCTTGCGGCATATAAGAGAAAGGGCATAAAAACCGACGGAGACGACGGTTTTTTCGGAGAAATTACAAGCGTCGAAAAATATAAAAATCTCATACTTTGCCACCGTTTAGACACCAACACGGACGGCATAGTGCTTTTTGCAAAGACCGCGGCTTGCGAGCGCGCCGTCATAGCGGCCTTCAAAGAACACGCCGTCGAAAAGAAATATATAGCTCTCGTCTGCGGTCTGTTCAAAGAGCCTAACGGGATAAAAACCGCCTATCTGGCAAAGGACGAAAACGAGGGCGAGGCGGAGGTTCGCGGACGGTATTTTGACGGAAGCCGCGAGATAAAAACGCGCTTTGACGTCATCAGAACCCTTCCCGGGCGCAATTTGACCCTCCTTGACATAACGCTTATCACCGGCAAAACGCACCAAATCCGCGCTCACCTCAAATATCTGGGATATTTTATCGCCGGCGACGGCAAGTACGGCGACGAAAAGACAAACCGCCTGTTAAAAATTTCAAAGCAACAGCTGACGGCCTACAAAATAGCCTTCAAGGCCGGCGAATCAAGCCCCCTCAAATATCTCAACCAAAAGACAATCGAGCTTTCCGACCCGGAAAGCTTTATAAGGTTTCCGACTCAACCCGCGCAATAATTTTAAGCTCAATTGCCGTCCGATTTGGTTTGTCCGCGTTATGACGGCATAGCCGGGGTTGTTTCCGAACGGCCGAGGTTTTCCGCTTCCGCGCGGCGTCTTTGCAACTCGTCGGCTATTTTTAATTTGTTTTTTCCGAATAAATCGTATTTAAAAATCGGGATTATCGACAGCAGACCAAAAAGCCCCGGAACGACCGTATAGGCAAAGTATATTATTGTCGGCGTATCGCCCTGCGTCGCGGCCGCCGCGTCGTAGTTTGCTATGCGGAGAATAAACATTCCGAGAGCCGTGCCCATCGCGATGGTTATCTTTACGGTCAGACTAAGGACGGCGTATATGGTGCCCTCGGCGCGTTTGCCCGTTTTGTATTCATAATAATCAACGCTGTCGGCCGACATGATGACGGGAAAGATGTTGACGACGCCAAACTGAAAGCCGTTAAAAAACAAAAACACGAGCATGAGCGGCAGGCTTTTGTACCCGACAAAAAAGGTTATGAGGGATATGACGAAGCCGTATACCGACAGCCCGATATAGACCTTTTTTTCGTCGGATTTTTTTATCAGAAGGGGAACGATAGCCATACTTATGACCGCGCCTATTCCGCCCGTGAGACCGAGGAGCAGGCCGAGATTTTGACTGCCCATGACGGCGTTTGACGCCTGAATGGCTATGCTCGTCTGAATCTGCCGGCCAAAGCCCAAAAAGCAGGAAATAATGACGAGCAAAAAAGGACGGTTGTTTTTTAGAGTGTTTTTCATGTCCTTTAGAGTCATTTTTTCGGGCTTATAGGGAATGCGCTCTTTGTTGACAAAGTAGATGAGAGAAAACAGAGCGCAGCCGAGCACGGCTATGACGATCGCCGAAACGAGGTATTCCTCGACGCTTATCGGCGAGTCTGTCTCGCCCTTTTTGACCAAAACTCTCGAACCGCCGGCTATTATCATGCAGACGACGGGAACGACCGCCGACCCCGCCGAAAGCCCCACCGCCCTAAAGGTGTTGGCGATAGAGACGAGATTTGTTCTTTCCGTAGCGTCGGGCGTAGCCACCGAGCCTATCGCCTGCGACGGAACGTCGCCGAGCGTCATCGACATGCTAAAGAGCAAAAAGGTGACGAATATGTAGGCGTAAAGCCAAAAGCCCATCAGAGGAATCTTTATAAATATGACGATCGTCGTGACGAGGAGAGGAAGCAACGAATATAAGATAAAGGGCTTGAGCTTGCCCCTCTTGCCGTTGGTTCTGTCTATCAGATTGCCGACGACGGGGTCGAATATCGCCGAAACTATTTTTACTACCAGTAGCAATACCCCGATGATAGCAAAGTCTGCGCCCATAGCCGTCATATAAAATTCGGCTTGATATGAGTTGAGATACCCGACAATGAGTTGAAAGCCAAGCAACCCCAGAGAATAAGAGGCGATTTCTTTGAACCTTAAATGCTTTTGAGCCATAACGTTTTTTCCTTATCGTTTATTTTTTTATTTAATCAAATATCGGTATAGCTTAGACGTCCTTATCGCGTTTAGCTTCAATTTCTAATTGAGTTTTGTCTTTGGCGTTCAACTTTGATATGACGCTTTGTCCTAAACGTTTTTCAATGTCAATTTTTGCGCTTTTGGCAACCGCCCCGCCCTCGCGGGCTAGCTTTTTATTTTCGTCAAAGGTTTCGGGCCGTTCGTTCTTTGACAAGGCTGTTGTTGTGACCTCGGCAAGCTGATTGAGCGTAAGCTCAATATTAGTCATGTTGTCGCGGAGGTTCTCTTTTTTGATGTCCTTATGCTGTTTATACTGTTGCACCGTCATGCCGCTCCACGCCTTAGTCATTTCGTTAGTTAAGATAGCGTAGTCGGTTTCCTTGTCGATTCCGCGCTCCTTCCACTCGTCGGTCAGTTCCTTTCTTATCTCGATAGAACGCAACCGCTGATTTATCCACCCCTCCGTATATCCCTTTTGGCGATAAAACTCCGCGCCGCGCAAAACGGCCTTTTCGGGGTCGGCTATCTCGTCGAGCCGCTCCGCTCCGACCTGCGCGAGCCAAACCTTAAAAGGCTCGGCGTTTGGCGACGGAATAGACTGAACGAGACGGAGTACGCCCTTGGTGTCGAGTACGTCGGTTTTATAATATTTGCCGTCTTTATGTGACGGCAATTTCAGTTGGTTACAATTTGTAACCGACTCATTGCCTTCGGCTTTTAGTCTGGACTTTAAAACCTTCCAATAATCGTTTGAGTCCTTGCTTTCAGTCAAGACTTCAACAATATCCACAACGGAAAAGAACCATTCCTCTTTTTCCGCGTCCCAATGAGAGCGGATATTTTTGTTTTCAAAGATTTTTATATTTGACATCTTTAGCGTTCTCCACGGATTATATCTAAGATTATATACGGTTTGATTTGAAATGTCAAGTATCTATAGGGCTTGCGCATAGTTCCGCGCCGTCCGTATAATAATCACCCGAAGGTTTCAAACTATAATCGAAAACTTGTCCTAAACGGAGGGGCTTAATGAAAAAGAAATATCTTTTTACCGATATGGCGGCAGAGCTTGACGGAATCAAGAGCGAGACGGCCGTCTCGGAATTCGGCGGGATAAAAAAAACCGTATCGACAATCGGCGCGGCCGAG
>JAISRB010000099.1 GCA_031273825.1 Clostridiales bacterium | reverse complement strand
TGCTTTGCGGCGGCGGCCTTGACTACGGCGCGCAACGCCTTGGCTATCCTGCCCTGACGGCCTATAATCTTGCCTATATCGGCCTTGCCGACGTATATGTCCATATCAACGGCGCCGCCGTTCTTTTCGATTTCGACGACGTCTACGTCGTCGGCGTCGGCAAGCTCTTTTACTAAAAACTTAACTAAATCCCGCATCTTATTTTTGTCCTCTTTCGATGAGTCCGACTTCCTTAAAAAGTCTCCTCACGGTGTCGGTCGGTTGCGCTCCGTTGTTCAGCCATTTTTCGGCGGTTTCCTTGTCGACCTTGATGACCGACGGGTCTTTTGTCGGGTCATAATATCCGATTTGCTCGATATACTGCCCGTCTCTGGCCTTTCTGCTGTCGGTTGCGACGATTCTATAAAAAGGAGCTTTTTTTGCGCCCATTCTCGTCAATCTGATTTTTACTGCCATTTTTGTTTGTTCCTCCAAATTTTTTTTGTATATGTTTTTTGTTTTTATATCGATTTGTCAAAGCCTCTCTCAAAACGGAAGCTTCATAAACTTTTTGCCCTTGCCGCCGCCCATTTGTTTCATCATGACTTTCATGTTTTCAAACTGTTTGAGCAACTTGTTTATGTCTTGAATGGTCGTGCCGCTGCCAGCGGATATTCTCTTTTTTTGAGAGCCTTTTATTATCTCGGGGTTGGCGCGCTCTTTTTTTGTCATAGACTGAATTATGGCTTTTGTCAAGGCTATCTGCTTTTCGCCGAACGCCTCGTCGACGTCCTTTATCTGCGAGCCGCCCGGCAGCATTCCCAAAAGGTCTTTTATGCCGCCCATTTTTTTGATTGATTCAAGCTGCGTCAGATAGTCGTTAAAGTCAAAGCTGCTCTCTCTGATTTTCTTTTCGAGTTTTTTGCTTTCCTCCTCGGTGAAGGCCTGCTCGGCCTTTTCGATAAGCGACAAAACGTCGCCCATGCCGAGGATTCTCGACGCCATGCGGTCGGGATAAAACGGCTCTATGTCGCCCATTTTTTCGCCTATGCCGGTAAATTTTATCGGCTTGCCCGTGACGGCTCTTATAGACAGAGCCGCGCCGCCGCGCGTGTCTCCGTCAAGCTTTGTCAAGATTACGCCGCTGATATCAAGCTGTTTGTTAAAGCTGTCCGCGACGTTGACCGCGTCTTGACCCGTCATGCTGTCGACCGCCAAGAGGATTTCGACCGGCCTTATCGCGCGTTTGATGTCTTTTAGCTCGCCCATCAGCGTTTCGTCTATGTGCAAGCGTCCGGCGGTGTCTAATATTACCGTGTCAAGCCCCTTTGACTCGGCGTGCTTGACGGCGTCCGCCGCGATTTTGACGGGGGCGATTTGCCCCGGCGCGAACACCTCGACGCCGGCGCGTTCGCCGACTATCTGCAGCTGCTTGATAGCGGCGGGGCGGTATATGTCGCACGCCGCAAGCAGTACGCCCTTGCCCTGCTTTTTGAGCATGAGGGCAAGCTTGCCGCACATAGTAGTCTTGCCCGCGCCCTGAAGTCCGCAAAGCATATATACCGTCGGCGGCTTGTCGCCGACCGCAAGCTTAGAATTTTTTGCGCCCATAAGCTCGACAAGCTCGTCGTTGACTATCTTGATAATCTGCTGAGACGGAGTAAGGCTTTTGAGAATGTCCTCGCCCACCGCCTTTTCGGTCGTTCGGTTGATGAAGTCCTTGACGACGTTAAAATTTACGTCGGCCTCCAAAAGGGCTATTCTGACCTCTCTCATGACCTGCTTGATTTCAAGCTCGGTCAGCTTGCCCTTGTTTTTCATCTTAGAAAAAATATGATTGAGCCTTTCGCTCAAGCCCTCAAAAAGAGCCATAAAAGCACCTCTTAATTTTTATTCTTCTCCGTATAAAACGCTCAATATCTCTTTGAAGGGTTGCTCCGTCAAGGCCGGATTTTCGGCGTTTGCGCAAACCTCCGCGACCGCCCTCCGCTTTTTGTCAAAGCCGAGAATGCTCTCGAACCTCAAAAGCTCCCTTTCGCCTCTGACGATTGCGTCGCGGACGGCCTGCCTCGACACGCCGTTAATGTCGCCGATCTCCGACAAGGACAGGTCGCAGTCATAATACAGCCTTATGAATTCTCTCTGCTTGTCGGTCAAAAGCGCGCCGTAAAGCTCGTTCAAGCCGCCAATCTCCAAATTTTTAACGTAATTCATAGCCCGACCCTCAAAAAAATACCGTAAAAGCAAAAGCCTTTACAGTATTATATACTAACCGAATATTTTAGTCAAGCGTTTTTTGCGGCCTTACGCCAAAAAAAACGTTGTTTTTGGGTTGCTGAACGGTTTAAAGCCGGAGAGCAAAACTATTTGCAATTTCAGGAAGGATAATGCCGAAAATTTGAAACGGTTTTTCCGTGAATTTGCGAAAAAGCTTGCAAACGACGATTTAATCGGCGGAAAGATTATCAAGATTGACGGCGCCAAAATCCGCGCCAATAATGTGGGGAATTAAACGAGCCAGAACAGCAAGCTCAAACGCAAGTAATTCTCAACTTTTATAGCATAATTACCGCCGGCGCTTATCTTTACCGGCCATTCAAAAATTTTCAACCGGCGGTCAGTTAAAAAAACTCGGTTGTTCCGCAGACTCAATGTGAATCTTCTTTAAGTGCATATATCTTTTTTTATTCCTTTGGCTTAATACCATAAAATGCTTTTATTTCGTCAATAGTTATATAAAAGTCGATTGCTTTGTATTTATGTTCAACTTGCTTAAAAAGAATATCTATAACTCTATTCTTTACTTCGGCTGTGCCATAGTGAAATGCCTTGTGGCATATCGGACAAAGAGAGACCAAATTTTCTATGCAATCAATGTTAATTTGATGCTTTTCCCACACTTCCTTTTGAAACGAAATGGGAAGAAGGTGGTGTGCTTCCATATATGCTTTGCCTGTGCTTTGCGAAGTAAAAGTTTCGTGGTTGCGGTTGCATTCGCAAGTATAATAGGCGTTTTTAATTGCTAATTTACCAAGCAAGGGATTTCGTTCAAACTTTGTTGCTACTTGTGTTTTTACGGCAACGACAGGAGCAATCTTGTATGCGTAGTCAGCAACTTCGTCATTGACATTGTTTTCTTTTACTCTATCAACTTTTTCTTGATACTCTTTTTCCTTTATTTCGATGTCATCAAGTGTTGATAGTTTTGATTGTGGCAAAGTCTCTACTGACGGTGCGTCAATTAGATTGATTTCAAAGCCTTGATAATTATATAAGAAGTAAGAATAGTCTACATCACGCAAAAGTTGTTCATGTAATGCGTCAAAATCAAATCTTGCGACAAAATTATTGTTGAAATATTCATCAAAAATCGGGTTAATAGAGATAGTATTTTGTTCAACAATAAACAGTGAAAGATTGTTTTTTATGACCGTGAGAACTCGGCTAAAATCTTTGTAAGCCGTAACATATTTTGATATTGGTGCATTTAAGCGTATATATTCGACAGCAGTATCGACCTCATCATAACTCATACAAGTCATAACATAAGTATATAATTGGTCTAATGAAATACTCTGAACTCTATATTTTTCTTTTAGTGTTCGTAATACTCTATAAATGAATAAAACGGGTAATACATTATATCCACTATTATTATTAGCGGTATCAATAATAGCGTGAATTTTGATTTTGAGTATTTGCTCGGTTTTCAACTTGTTATATTCTTTATCGCCAATTTCGCAAATGTTTAATAAATCAAACATTTCAGTCGGACGCTCCTTATTATATTGAGAGCCACGACCATAAAAGGGCGTTTTTGTTATTAGCCCAAACAATTGGGGAATTACAAGCATACGATGTCTATCAGTATCAATTCCATACTCCGCATAATGTTTTGTGAAATAATCTTCTATGTTAATAGCCGGCGTTTCAGCAGTACAATAATCAGCAAAAAGTTTTGTGCCTTTTACTGCCATTTCAAAATCTGTTGTTTGTTTTGTAAACGCCCATACAGATTTATCATTAAGTTTATCTAAAAATTGATTTGTCATTTTTACAGCACCTCTTTGATTATTTCTGCCAAGATATATCCAATTTGCGGTGGAACGGCATTGCCAATTTGCTTGCAAATTGAAGTTTTATTTCCCAAGAAAACAAAGTTGTCCGGAAAACTCTGCAATCGTGCCGCTTCTCGTGGTGTAATTGTTCGGTTTAATGTTGGGTGTATAAATTTGCCGCCAGACGGAGTGTCAAATCTTGTTGTTATTGTCTGCGACGGTTTATCTTTTTCAAGTCTTCCATAAGAGCCACTATGAACCGATTTAATGTTTTCATCTAATGCCATAAAGTTCTCGCCGCTTGCGATTTTACCCATTCGCTCAACAGCCTTTTTGTTATGCTTAGTGCTAGTATGATTTGCAATAGCGCAACTTCCGTCAGTAGGGGCGTGTTCAAGGTCTGCAATAGCGTCCCATACTGTTTTCGGCGCAAGATTAAGTCTATTTTTTACACTTGCAATACGGTCATCAAATTTCCATTCTTTATTTTTTACACCTATAATAATCATTCTCTCACGGTTTTGCGGAACGCCAAATTCACTTACAAGAAAAACTTTATGTTGAACATTATAGCCGATTTCCTTGAATGACTTTAATATCTCTGCAAAGATTTTACCGCCTTGCATTGTTGATATGCCCTTAACATTTTCGATTATAAAAATTGGGGGTTGGACTACCTTGACAATGTTGTAATAGTGCTTGAACAAGTAATTGCGTGGGTCGTCAATGAAATCTCCCCTAATTCTCGCACCAGCCATACTGAAACCTTGACAAGGCGGTCCACCTATAATAATATCAGCCATACCTTTTTTGAAAGTTCCGTTTTGGTCAACATTTTTTATGTCGTCTACTATTAAATTAGTGCTAGGGTGGTTTTTTGCGTATGTTTTTGCGATTACTACGTCAAATTCAACCGCATAAGAAATATCGAAACCGGCACGAATAAAGCCAGTTGAAAAGCCGCCGCACCCAGCAAATAAATCAATAACTTTATTCATTTTCGCCTCCCATTCGATATTTCTTCGCAAAGTTCTTTATATAGGTTAATTCGTCTTTCGTAAATTCAAAGATGGAAACCAATGCGTCATCAATAGCATCAATTTCTGCTTTGCAGTCTTTGTGTTTATACTCATATTCGGTCTGCTTTGAGCCTATATATTTTTTTGTTTCCTCAAGTTTTGTTTCCAAGTTTTTCAGCAATTTATCAAAATTTGTAATTTGTAATTTAGACGGCAATTTTGATACTGCAAAGCCTTTTAATTCTTTACTTGTGATATGCCAACAGTCAGACACAATAGTCCAATATAACCAAAATAAACTGGAATTAAGTATACAAAAAAAGAAAGATTTTAAGTCCTTATAATAGTAAAATGCTTTGTACTCGTTTGACCCCGGATTGAATGTAAAGGCTTTTATCCAAAAGCACGCACGCATATTAAGATAAATAGGTTCACTATCCATTTTAGATTGCAATGAGTATAAACTATGTCCATCAACAGAAACAACCTTGTTAAAGATACTTTGTTCAAGTTCGTTTCCGATTTTAGGAATAAATTCAATATAATTTTCTTTTGCCCGTATTATTTCACATCCGTTTAAAAGTTGTGAGCGTTCTTCTTTATACCAATGCTTATAGCTAGAAGTATAAATTTCTTGCTCTTTATTCTTGCCTTTGTTGGCAATTATAATGTTTAGTTTCTGATGAACGCCTTGAAATAGGCAGTCTGGTCTATCCGCAAAATTAAGAATGTATTGCTTATAGGTGTTATCTTTTATATACTGTCTAATACAACCCATTCTTGCAGTAGCAGTATATGACAACGGTGTAATAAACCCAAAACTTCCATTTGGTTTTAGAATAGTAATACTGTTTTTTATCACATCGGCATAAATGTTGCCAAAATTATTTGCAAGATTTTCTTTGCCCTTAAATTGCCCATATTCAACATAGGGTGGATTGCCAACAATAATGTCAAACGACTTATTTTCAAGCCCTTTGAACAAAACGAAATCCTCATTGTAAAATTGTGCTTTTAATATCGTCGCTAATTTATCTAGAGATGTTTCATTTTTTAGAAATTTAGCGACAGCGAAGAACAATCTTATTTTGCATATATCGGTAGAATCCTCGTCAATATCATTGCCAAATATTGTTTTGCAAATCAAAAGTAGGTTAGTATCACTTAATAAGTTGAAATGTGAAAGGAGCGACATTTTCAGCTCAAATACGCTTATAAGAAATTCACCCGAACCGCAAGTCGGGTCTATAAAAGTCTTCTTAAAAAGTAGAGTATTTAACACCATTTCGTCAAGTTTGAATAACAGGTTCTCTGCGTCTGCCTTTTTGAAAGTTTTGCTTAATTCTGGCAAAACATTCATAATCACTGTATTATAAATTATATATTCGACAACATCTTTCGGGGTATAATATACACCGTTTACTTTGCGTTTTGCGGTTTTTTCATTAAGTGTTGACAGTATTTTTTGGAAAGCATTGTCATCGGTAACCTTTCCGGAGAGCGTAGCGAAATTATCATTAAAATCATACTTTACATAATGTCCGTTTAATAAAGTATATAATGCGTTTATAATAATGCTATTATCGCCATTTTTGCCTTGTAAATGCGATAGTAAAAGGTTAGTGATTTTTTCATTTACTTCCATTATTCACTCTCCTTATTTTCTACGCATATAATATCGGCAATATCGCATTCTAAAACTTTGCAAATTCTAAGCAGAACATCTAAACTCACTTGCTGGTTTTTCCCAAGTTTCGCAAGTGTGGCTGTTCCCAAGTCTGCTTTTAATCGCAAATTCGTCTTTGTCATATTTTTATCAATTAACTGTTTCCACAGACTATTATAACTTATCGCCATAAATATCCCTTACTTTTATAAGATATGACTATTATAGCACACCTATTTCAAAAAGTCAATAATATATTCGGTTTCAAGAATATTTATTTCAAAAAAATCAAGCCAATCGCATAAAAATGCTTTTGAGCCGTCTAAGCCTTGCGTTTCTTTCGGCGGATTATGCCCGTCAAAATCATAATCCCCAAAGCCGACGATTCAGATACGGCGGCTATTCCGACAACCTCAAATCGGGTCTCCAAATCGGCCGCTTCATCGCCGAGAAGCTCATTATAAGTCTTTAAAGACAAATTTTCACTCTCGACGTCGGCTATTTGCCCGTCAAGCGCGGCGTTCTCCTCTTTGAATGCGGTGTTTTCCTCCTCAAGAGCGGCGTTCTCCTCTTCCAAGGCGGCGTTCTCCTCCCCGAGCGCGGCATTCTCCGCCTCCAAAGCGGTTTTTTCCTCTTTGAGAGCGGTGTTTTCCCCCTCTAAAGCGGTTTTTTCCTCTCCGAGAGAGGCGTTTTCCTCCTCCAAAGCGGCTATTTCCTCTTTGAGCGCGGCCCGCTCGGCCTTTGCGGGGGCAAGCAAGGAGGCAATCGGCGATTGATTATATTGGGCTATGGCCTGCGTCAAAAAATCGGCGATTTTTTGATGACCCGAGGCCGACGGGTGAACGTCAAATAGCGTAATACCGTAGTCGGCGGCGGAGGCGGTTCCGATATAATAAAAATAATACGGATGCTCCAAAAGATACGCCTCGCACAGCGCGTTGTAGCTTTCTATAACCGTTCTTGACTCGCCCCAAAGAGCCGTAGCCGCGGGAATATAGTTTTTGAGAACGATTATCGGAGCGGTAGGATTCAGCTCGCGCAACCGGCCGATAATCTGAACGAACGCCGAAAACATTCCGTCAATAAGCTCTTGTTTTGTGGAAAACGGCGAAGAGGAGTATAAATAATAATCCATTACGTCGTTGCCGCCTATGGTGACGTGAATAATATCGGCGGCGGCGACATTGGTCTGCACTGTTTTGCTTGTTTCGTCGTTTTCTTTTAGAAGCGGCAGGAGGTGATAGGTCGCGTCTCCGTCGCGCGCGTGGTTATAGAGCGTATAATCGCCGCGCGCCGCGACTATCGCGGCGTAGCTTGTCGGCGGAGACGGAAACTGCTTTATGTAATCCTCGCTCGTATATCCGCTAAGGCCGTACCCCGTCGCGATAGAGTCGCCGAGCGCGACGAATATTTCTTTTTGCGGGGCGGCGTATGCAAAGCCGCGCGGAAAAGAAAAAACCGCCGTAAAAACGCAAACGGCGGCAAGGATTAAGGCGGCGGTAACCGCTATTTTTTTTGATAACGATAAATAATTAGCCTTTGACATAAATTAAATCCCCCCTTATCTCACGGCTTATAAATCCCAATTGTCGGGAACAAATATTTCTTCAAACTTTTTGACGGCGTATCTGTCGGTCATGTCGGCGATACAGTCGCACACGGCGGTCTTTAGAGAGCGGTCTTTTAGATAGCGCGGCGGCAATTCGGCGAGGTTTTCGGAATAGTACTCATACAGCAGTTTTATCATTCTGTCGGCTTTTTTGACATACTTTTGAATGGCGGGGTTTTTGTATACGTTGTCAAACATATACGTTCTCAGCTTGTCAAAGGTCTTGCCGCATTCGTCGGACATTCCGATATAGCTTTTGCCGTAGGAAGTGTTTATCACGTCGGCTATCAGGCTGTTTATCCTCTCGCCCTTGCTGCGGCCGAGAAAGCTTACGCAGTCCTCGGGCAGAGCCTTTTCGGTGATTAGCCCCGCGCTGACCGCATCGTCTATGTCGTGGTTTATGTAGGCTATGCGGTCGGAATAGTTGACGACCATGCCCTCAAGCGTCGACGGCGTCATGCCCCTGCGATGGTTTAATATTCCGTCTCTGACCTCGGGGGTCAGATTTAGCCCCGCGCCGTCGTTTTCTAAGACCTCGACGACGCGCAGGCTCTGCTCGTTGTGCTCAAAGCTTCCGGTAATCTTGCGCAGCGTATCCTCACCCGAATGTCCGAACGGCGTATGCCCCAAATCGTGCCCGAGGCTTATGGCCTCGGTCAAATCCTCGTTGAGCCTCAATGAGCGCGAAATAGTGCGCGCTATCTGCGCCACCTCCAAGGTGTGCGTCAGGCGCGTTCTGTAGTGGTCTCCCTCGGGCGACAAAAAGACCTGCGTTTTGTGCTTTAGGCGGCGAAAGGACTTGCAGTGAATTATTCTGTCGCGGTCTCTTTGAAACTCGGTTCTAAGAGGGCATTCCTCCATAAAGCCGTCGCGTTTGCCGGCCTCTCTCGATTTTTTTGCGTAAGGAGAAAGAAATTGCTCCTCAAACCTCAAATATTCGTCTTTCATTATCTCTAACTCCGGTTTATACCCTCAGAACCGCCAAGGCCGGCCGTATATAAGACCGCGCTTTTTTATCTAAAAAATTCCTCATAATTTTTGTCGTCGACGTCAAAGCCGAGCTTGATTTTTATGACGGCGGCGGTCAAAACGCTGTAGGGCAGATGTATAGTATCCTTTTCTTTGAGCCTATAAAAGGCGTTGGCCGGGCGGTAAAGAGCTTTTTCCTTGATTTTGATTTCAAACGAAAAGGCCGTTTCCTTATCTCTGCCCTTTAAGTCCTTGTTGACGACGGTTACGCTTTCTATATCGTTCGCCGAATAAAAAAGCTTGTCGCGGGCGACAAAGACGTTTTGCCTTATAATCCCCTCTCTGTCGATAAAAAACAGCTCGGTAAAGTTTTTTGTCGCGGCAAGCGCGGCCGTGGCAAGCGCGGCGGCGGCTACGGTTATTATCAGACCCGTTCCCTCGGGCAGGCCAAAGACCGAGACCGTGAGAACATAAGCGGGATATATCAAGCTATATATTATCAGCAGATAAAAATAAAAATAATTATAGGGTACGTTATACCTTTCCTTTTCGACGACAAGCTCAAATTTGAAGTCGTTTATCAGCATTCGCGCCGTCTCGCCCGAATTAAATTTTGCGGCGACATAAAGCGCGGTAAAGACCGCCGCGCTCAAAAGCGCGGCCGCCGCCGCGTCCATATCGTCAAAAAACAATTCAAATATTATCAAAAGGCTATAAATGACGGCAAACCTGACGGCAAACGCGTCAAAAAACCTCAGCTTCAGCGGCTCTTTTTCTATAATTTTGCCGTATGCCGAAAAAGCCCCGTATCGATATCCCCTTCTCTTGATTCTAACGAACCTCGCGCCCGTTCCCACAGAATAGCGCGGGTCTCCGCCGCCGTCCGCGGAATATTTCGCCTTAAATTCCTCTGCGGATAAATCTGATTTGAATATCATGCCTTGCCGTCCTCCCCTTTTTGTTCGACCGTAATAGGTTTTATCAGCGTCATCAAAAGCTTCCACGCCGCCGCCCCCTCCTTGGGGTCTATGGGAAAGTTTGTCGCGCAACGCTTTGTCGCGTTAAAGCACATTCCGGCATACAGCGACCTGAACGCCTTATAATCAAACGGCTCTATGCGCTTTGACTTTATCATTTTGTCGAGAACCGCATCTATATAATGCCGCGGTAAATCAAAAAATATCCTTCTGACAAAGGCGCAGCTCGACTCGTCGGTTCGGCTTGCGTCGGTGGCTATCGCCGCTATGCGCAGCATTTTTTCGTCAAAGCCCGAATAGTGTCCGTTGATCATATTGAGAATGTCGGCGGGAGGGCGCGTCTCGACCATTTCGAGCAAGACGTCGAGACTCGGGCGCGTTCCGTCCTCCACCTCATAAAAATAGTTATAAAGCTCCTCCAAAATCTTTGACTTAGACGGATAGTGATTATAAATAGAAGCCGCTTGTATTCCCGTGGCGCGCGCCAAATCGCGCACGGACACGTGCTTGTAGCCGTTCTCTGAAAACATTCTCACCGCTTCGTCAAATATCTTTTGTTTAGTACCGGGGCCTTCGACGTCACGCATATCTTTTATCTCTCCAAATCCTTTTTTTTTAACCGCTTATGTTGTTGTATTTTTTATTTTGCCCGTATTATCACGCGATAAACGACAAAACAAGCCCGACCGCGCTAAGCATAACGGCAAGCAAGGCAAACGCCAAACCGATATAGCGGTATTCGAGATTTTTTCGCCGCTCGATTGCCGACGCGACAAAGACGCTAAGCGACAGCCCGAAGCCCGCCGCAAAAAAGTAAGGCAAGCCGAGCAGGCTCAAAGCCGCCGCTACGACGGCAAGCATAGACAAAAAAATCGAAATCGCAGCCGTTCCGTCATAGACGGCGACCGCGGGATAGTAGCCCTTTCTTTTGAATCTCGGGGACTTATAGCCCAAAAGCGGCTGATAGAGAGCCGACTCGGGGTCTCCCTTAGAAACGTTCTTAAATTGAGTGAAAGAATTCCATACCGGCTCGGGCTTGACCGCGCGTCCAAAGCCTTGACCGCCCTCAGACGCTCCGTCAAAGCCGTCGGCCGGCTTATATCCGCGCGCAAAATTAGCCGCGTCGCTATCCGATATCTCTTCGGCGCGGCGGTATCTCTGAACGGCTCCGCAATACCTGCAAAACGTCTCGGCGGCTCCCGTTTTTCTCCCGCAATATATACAACTCATCAAACGCCTCCCTAACGCTATAAAAAGCATAAATCAAGACGGCGGCGCGGCCCGCGATATCCGCGATTGACCATTTGCCTCCCGATACAATAATTTTAAACTATTTTGAGGAGATTGTCAATATGTTTAGCCGATTTTAACGGCGCAAACGCACGAAAACTTTTTTTAGGGCAAATTCCAAAATTAAACGCCGTCCTTTCCGATACTAACCGCAACCGCGTCTATCATCGTGTTGCGCTTACTTTTGGACTTTGCCGTTTGCGCCGTCGTCCGCCGCCACGTAATCTCTCAACGACGCGGCGACGGCGTACATATCGTTTATCACGGGCTCGTCGGCGATTTTCATTATGGGCGCGTCCTTGTCGAGGTTGACGGCTATTATACGCTTGGCGGCTTTGATTCCCGACAAAAATTCGGCGGAGCCGGACACGCCGAAGGCTATGAGAAGCTCGGGCGATACGCAAGAGCCGCTTAGCCCTATCTGCCGCGATTGCGGCAAAAGCCCCCTCTCGACGACGACGCGCGAACACATGAGCGACGCGCCGATTTTTTTGCAAAGCTCCTCAAATACGCTTAAATCTCCGACGCTTTTAACGCCGCCGCCGATCGCGACTATTACCTTTTTTTGCTCGAATTTCTCGGCGCAAAGCCCTGTGACGCGCTTTTTTAAGACGCTAAACGACGGGCAACCGCTTTCGCAATCGATACGGCGAAGTATAACCGACGGAAGCGGCAAGCCCTCCGTTTTGTCCGTCCGCAAAAAAACTCCGGCCCTGACCGTGGCTATTTGAGGCCGGGCGGAGGGCGTTATTATTTCGGCGATAATGCCGCCGCCGAACGCCGGACGGATTTGGAGCAGCGCGCCGTCCGCGTCAAGGTCTATCGCCGTGCAATCAGCCGTCGCTCCCGTATTCAAAAGAGCCGCGACGGTCGGCGCGACGGCGCGGCCCTCGGGCGTTCCCCCGACCAAAAACACGTCGGGTTTCAGCTCGTCTATGCAAAGCTTGATGACCTTAGCGTAGGGCAAGGCCTCAAAGCTTTCAAGTCCCTTGCACTCAAAGGCGTATACGGCCTTTAGCCCGGTCAATCCGGCGAGGGTCTCCAATGTTTTTTTTGAGGAAACAAACGGGTCTTTGCCGCAAGGAAAAAAATCTGCGCCGTAAACCGCCGCGCCGTAAACCGCCGTATCCCCCGCCCTTTCGGCAAGACGGCAAGCCTCGCCTATCAGCTCGAGGCCGACCGGCAATATTTCTCCGTCAACCGACGTTTGGAGGTATATAAGTATTTTTTTCATGATGGTTTCCTTCACCGACCGCCGACCACTGCCCTAACCGCTTTCAATATGCGTTCCGCGGTATCCGCGGGCGGCTCGGTTATCGGCGGATTTTTTTGTTCCGTCGAGATACGGCTTATTTTTATAACTCTTGTCGGCGATGCAATAAGGCCGTAATTGCTCCCGTCGCTATCGGGCATGTCGGATAATCCCCAAATTTTTAGCGGCTTTTTGGCCGCGTCGAGCCGCTCTTTGAGCGACGCCGCTAAGGGCGCGGCCGCCGATAAGCCTATGGCCGCCACCATGGGAAAACGCGCCTCGACGGCCGCCGACGCGCCGCTCAATTCTTGAATAAAAATCGGGGTTTCGCCCGTGAACTCTATAGCCTTGACAAAGCCGACCGCGGGAATATTCAGCCTCGCGGCAAGAGAAAACGGCGTTTGCGCGGTGTCGCCGTCTGTCGTCTGTTGTCCGCACAAAATCAAGTCCGCGCCGCCGAGCTTTGTCACGGCCTGCGCCAGCGTATAGGCGGTGACGCAAACGTCCGCGCCCCTAAAGGCCTTGTCGCTCAACAAAACGCCCTCGTCCGCGCCGATTGCGAGCGTTTGCCTTAGCGTAGACTCCGCGGAAAGCGCGCCCATAGAAAGGGCGGTTATTTTGCCGCCGAGGCGTTTTTTTATCATGACGGCAACAGCAAGCGCCCTCGCGTCGCAAGGGTTCAATACGCCGCCCGAACGAATTTGTACGCGGTCTGTTTCGTCGACTACTATGCCGCCGCTCGGCGGAACCTGCTTTATGCAAACTATTATTTTCAAAAAAATTACCGCCTTTGTTTTTTTGGAATTCCCGTCCTCATATTCCGGCTTGCTATGCCGTTATTTTTTTTATAAACGTCCGTCCGCGCTTTTTTATCAAACGGTCTTACGACGGAAAAACAATATTTCCGTCTTTGTCCGCATACCCGTAAGCCGACCCGTCTCCGTCGTTTTCTTTCGGACGCCCGGCAACCTCTACGGCGGCGTGACAGACGGCGCGGAATTTTTGTATTTCATCCTCTCCCGTCTCCGCCCATGTGTCCGCGCCGCCGATTTTTTCAAACAATTCCGCGTGGACGCAAAGCTCGGACTCCAACGCCGCGCCGTCGTCGCCCGACAGCTCCGCATAGACGGCGGCGCGCGCGTCCGCCGGAAATTCGGGAAGGCCTTGCAAGGAGGAATCGGCAAGCCGCCTTTCGGAAACGCGCCTCAAAACCTCTCCGTCAAACCAAACGAGAGCCGCGAGCGCGTCCCTCAAAAAGCCGCGAGCGGCGCGGCGGCTCAAAAGTCCGCCGATAAATTCCTCCGCCGTTTTTTTGCCGTCAAAAAAATAAAAAACACCCCAAAAAACGCTGTCCTTTTTTGTCAGCCTAAGCTCCGCGTCTAAGACGGCAAAAATTTCGCCCCTGTCCGCGCCGGCGCGTTTGTCTGACAAAAGCTCCTTTGCGGTGGCGTATCCGATCGTCGAGCCATCGCCTTTGACAACCGTAAGGCTTGAAACGTGCTCCGAAAACCGCCCTGAACGCAACGCGTTCAGCCCTATTGCATCGCGGACAAGCATACCCCCGACGGTGGCGTTCGCCTCGGTGGGATTAGGCGCGAAAGCATATCTCTCGCCGCCGAAAAGCCGCCTTTCGCCGCGCAAATAATCGTTGATTTCCTTTAGCGTAACGCCCGACTGTACGCGCAGAGTATAGCCGCCGTCCGCGCCTTGACACGCGCCGTATACGCGCGTCAATTTTTCCGTCGATATGACAAGCCCGCCCCTCGGAACGGCCGCGCCGAAAAGGCCGGTGCGCGCGCCCTGAACCGTCGCCCCGACGGCGTTTTTTGCGGCGAAAGCCAATGCCTCCGACAACTCCGCCCCGTCTCTCGGAAAGGCTATAAAATCGGCGCGTCCGGTAAGCCCCGATTCGTCGCGCAAATATCCCGCGTATTTGTCTTTGTCAAAGGCTATTATTTCCATAGTCTTTCAAGCTCCGTCAAAACCTCTTTTGCGTCGGCGACTATACCTATATCGGCGCGGCGGAATATCGGAGCGTCGGCGTCGACGTTGACGGCGGCAAGCGTTTCCGCCCCCTCTACGCCCGCCAAAAAGGCCGACGCGCCCGACACGCCGAGGGCGACGCAAAGCCTGGGCGCGATAGCCGCCCCCGACTGCCCGACTATGCGACTGGCGTCGCCCGCCTCAATCGCCGCGGCTCTGGTCAAAAACGCCGCGCCGCCGATTTTATCGGCCAGCGCGGACACGCGCCCGAAGCTTTTGCCGCCTAAGCCGACGCCGGCTATGAGAGCCGTTCCCGCCGTTCCGTCGGGCGGCGGCGCGACGGTCATTATCCGCGGAAAAGCGTCAAGCCTAAGAGTCATATCGACGTTCGAGCCGCAAGCCTTTCTCACGACGCAAAGACCGTCTCCCTCTTTGACTACGCCGCGGACGTTCGTCACGCACTCCGTCTTAAACCGATAAGCGAGACGCGCCGAAATTTGATTTGCAACAAAGCCGCCGACCGACAAAACCGTCGCGCCGCCGTCATATTTTTTGCACAACGCCTCAAGCGCGCAGACGGCGTTTTGAGGATAAAAGCAATCGCAAATATCGGCGTCAAAAATCTCCGTCCGCGCCCCGTCGCCGGTCAGCGGACGGGCGAATTCCGTCAATACTTCTATTTCGTTTCCGCGGTTTTTTGCGGAAACTGTGACAAAAATTATAGCTTTCACGGCCTCTCCGTCATATAATTATCCCGCGATTTTTCGCCGTCATACAATTTTTTGAGCAAGCTTGCAAATTGCGAAACGTCGTCGTACAGCTTGCATTGCCTCTCTTTTTTCTCTCTTTGGAATTTTATTTCCGAAAAACGGCTTATATTAGAATACTCCGCGCCGCGAAGTATTCTAATATCTCTGCCCGAAACCTCTAATCTCCTCTTTAAGGACGATATTCTAAGACCGGCTATAGGGCTGTTTCCCACCGATATGACGCAAGGCGGCTCTATTGCGGCCTTGGCGGCAAAAAGCTCGTTTGACAGCTCAACCGACAAGACTCCGCCGCAAAACGACGCGTCGGACGCTTCGCCTATCGCCGGCAGCCCCAAGGCCTCGGCGATATAAAAGGCGGTCGTTCCGCCGTCGGCAAAGCCCGCCTGCTTTCCCGTAAAAATCAGGTCGGGCGATATTTCTCTTACGCGCCCGGCTATGCGTTCGGCGACGCAAAGAGGGGCGTATCCGCCGTCGTCGCTTTGGAGCAATTCGACCCCGTCAAAGCCCGCGGCAAAAAGTGTTTTGGCTATACTTAGCGGCAAATCGCGCCCGACGGTCAGAGCCGTACACTCTACCCCGTCTCCGTCCGGCCTCGCGTCCTTTATACGCAAGGCAAGCTCAAGCGCAGTTTCGTCAAAGCAGTTTATTATCCGTCCGGCGTAGCTCAAATCGGCGTTCGGCGAAAAGTCCTCAAAATCCTTTGACAACACGCGTTCAAAATCGGGAACTATTTTAAAGCAAACGACTATTTTCATTTCCACTCCGCATATACCGCGCGTCAAGCTTTTTTTTGCCGCGCGCGCCGCTAATCGGTTTCGTCTCCAAAGAGAACGCCCTTGTTAAAAATTCCGTTAGGGTCGAGGGCGCGCTTTAGCTTGCGCATAATCTCATAAGAGCTTCCGTGCTCTTGCGGCATCCAGCGCGTGCGGTATTTGCCGGAGCCGTGGTGATGCGCGATACTGCCGCCGCGCGCGAGGGTTTCCTCCATGATGACGCGTATGATATTCATATATACGCCGCGAACCTCCTCGGGCTTGTCCTTGTCGGCCATCGCCCCAAAGGTAAAATATATGTTTGTTCCCTGCATATAGCTGTGCGACGAATGCCCGGCTATGCTGACCAAGCTTTCGACCTCCCTCGGCATTCTTTCGAGAACCGCCTCGTATATGTCGCCGATTTTAGACCACGGCGCGGAAATTTCGCACGTGTCTACAACCGCGCCCAGCCGATAATATTTGTGCTCGTCGAGCGTCGCGCAAACGTCGTTTCTGTGCTCGAGCCAACGCTCGACGGGTTTTTTCCCGAGGTCAAGCGCGTCAAATTCTTTTAAGACCGCGTCTATTCCGCAGCCTATGGACTCCGTCACGGCCTTAGGCCCTTCGGCAAGCAATATGAGAATGCAATACCCCTCGGGCGCGGCGTTGCCGAGGTCGCGCTCCATCTCGATCGGGTCGTGCAGACGGACGACGGCGGGGCGGTAGCCGCGAACCATTATTTCGCGCAAGGCCTTTAAGCCGTTTTTCATACCCTTGACGGCGTAGGCGTTCATCCAACGCGTTTCGGGCGAATAGCCAAAGATTTTTAGCGTCGCTTGCGTAATAAAGCCGAGCGTTCCCTCGCTTCCTATAAATATCTGCCTCAAATCGGGGCCTACCGAGCGGCGCGGACTGTTTTTTATTTTTATAATTTCACCGTCGGCGGTCACGGCCTCTAAGCCTACCGTCAAGTCCTCGATGCCGCCGTAGAGCGTCGAAAACTGCCCTATGCTCCTTGTCGCGAGCAAGCCGCCGACGTGCGCCATCGGCAAAGACTGAGGAAAATGCCCTGTAGTATATCCGCGCTTATTTAAATACCCCTCCAGATATTCGAGAGGCGTGCCCGCTCCGACGGTCACCCACATATCCGTTTCGTTTAATTCAATTACGCCGTTTAGCTTTGAGCCGTCCAAAATGACTCCGCCCTCCCTCGGCTCGACTCCGAGAGTGACGCTTGAGCTGCCGGTACGCGGAACTACGTCGACGGCGTTTTTGTTGAGAAAGCTCAAAACCTTGCCGACTTCGTCCGCATTCTTAGGGCTGACGACGCAGGCCGCCCTCGGCACGAAATATTTGCCCGCGCCGCGCTCAAACTGCCTAAACCCTATATAGTCCTTGGAGCATTCGAGTATGACGTTCTCCTCCGCGCTTACGCAGTCGTCGCCGACGATTTTTTTTAGCTGCGCGATTAATTTTTCCTTGTCCATAAAAAAAAGTCCTCCTTGTTAAATTGCGGCCCTCATCGAACGCGACGCGACAATGTCCACGTCCGTTCCGCATATGTTTTTTATTATAACGTCTCCGCAAAGCACGGGAGCCGCGACGCGTATTTTGTAAATAGCCCTCAGGGCTTCGTCGATTTTGTCCTTGGGAATTTCGCCGTCGCTGATGACGGGCAGGCGCGGCAAAACGCCCGACTCGACGGCGACGACGCTCGTCAGCATTCTCATCGGACGCGTGTATTCGTTGAGGGCGTGAGCCTCGCCTCTTTTGCAGCCGTTGCCCTCCACCGCTAAAACTCCGTCGGTTTCCGCGACGGAAAGCCTACAGCTTTCCGGGCAGACTATGCAAACAAGCTCTTTTTCCTTTGTCATGCCTTTTCTCCCGTTTCGACTTCTATGATTATTTTTTTTGCGGAACGCGGCAGCTCAGTCTCGAACGACAGCATTTCGGGCGGCGCGACGTGCTTGCATTTTTTTTCTTTGAGGCATTCGCCGTCGACCGCGCATTTGATTTTAGCCGATTTTGCGACCGTATTGACGCGCATAAAAAACTGCAATTTTCGATTGTCCTCCTCCGCGTTTTCTATTGTCTTTATACGCTGAGGAATGACAAAACCGACGTTGTCGCCGGCGACTACGTCGATATATTCCGCGCTGCAATGAGGCTCGCCGCGCTTCAAAAACTTTGCCGCGCCCCTTGCCGCAAGCTCGCCCGACAGAGAAACGTAATCGACGAGGTCAAAGACGGCGGCGGCGTTTCCCGCGGCAAAAATTCCCGGTATGTCGGTCTCAAAGTCGTCGTCCAAAACCGCTCCCCTCGTTTTGGAGTCGATTTGTATGCCGGCCTTGACCGCCAATTCGTTTTCGGGAATAAGCCCGACGGCAAGCACGAGCAAGTCGCATTCTATCGTCTCCTCGGTTCCGGCTATCGGTCTGCGTCTTTCGTCGACCTTAGCGACGGTGACGGCTTCGACCCTGCCGCGTCCGTGCACCTTTGTCACCGTCGTCGACAGCCGCAACGGAATTCCGTAGTCGTCCAGACATTGAACGATATTGCGCGTCAAGCCGCCCGGCGACGGCATTACCTCATATACGCCCTTGACGGCTACGCCCTCTAAGGTCATTCTCCGCGCCATTATAAGACCTATGTCGCCCGAGCCTAATATGACCGCCGTCTTGCCGGGCAGATAGCCCTCGATATTGATATATCTCTGCACGACACCCGCCGTCAAAACCCCCGCCGGGCGGTCGCCGTAGATAAAAACCTGACTCGCCGTGCGCTCGCGGCAGCCCGTCGCCAGAATGACCGCCTTAGCGGTTATTTCAAGCATTCCGTCGCGGCTGTTGCAGGCGTAGATTTTTTTGTCGCGCGTCACCTCTAAGACCATGGTGTCTACGAGCGTTTCGATACCGTTTTTTTCGGCGTCGTCGATAAAGACCTGCGCGTATTGATTTCCGCTCATGCGTTTTTTGAATCTGTGAATTCCGAAGCCGTCGTGAATGCACTGCCGCAATATGCCGCCAAGCTCTATGTCGCGCTCTAACAGCGTCACCCTTTCTATTCCAAGTCTTTTGGCCTCGATAGCCGCGGCAAGCCCCGCCGGCCCGCCGCCTATTACGGCTATATCGGTAAGCATTTTTTTCATACGCCGCGCACCGCCTTTGTGTTGTTTTCCGACGGCGCGTCCGCGTCAGGCGCGGCTTGCGCCGCGCGGTTATTTTGTATAAGCACGTTAGTGCCGCCGCCGCGAAAATTGACGCTTGTAAAATCCTCTCCGAAGCGTTTTGCAAGCATTTCGATTATACGCGGCTGACAAAAGCCGCCTTGACACCTGCCCATGCCGGCGCGCGTGCGGCGTTTGACCGCGTCTATCGACATAGGGGGGAGCGGCGAGCACAGCGCGTCGGCGATTTCGCCCTCGGTTATGCTCTCGCAACGGCAGATAATTCTGCCGTAACGCGAATCCTCTTTTATCAGCGCGTCGCGCTGTTCCGCGCTCAAATTTCTGAATTCTCTCGGTTTTTTTCTTATCGGGTCAAAATCCGGATTAGCTTCAAGCGGCCTGCCGTCCTTTTTTGCCGCATCCTTTAATATTCCCTCGACCATTTCGGCAATCGCCGGCGCGGCGGCAAGTCCGGGAGATTGAATTCCCCCGACGTTGATAAAGCCGTCGGTCACGTCGGACATGCCTATGACAAAATCCTCGGTGTACTCGGCGGGGCGGTTGCCGCAAAAAAAGCGTATAACGTCGCCGTAAGAAATGCCGTATTCGCCGCCTCTGCCCATGGCGTAGGCCAGCCCGTAGGGCGTCGCCGACAGGTCGTCCTTGTCTATGACCTCCTCGGCCGACGGCCCCATCAAAATGTTGCCCTCGGGGGTGCGGCACATTCCGCCGCCCTTAGAATGCGCGTTTTTGTCCTTTGCGCCGCCTCCGCCTAAGCCGTAAACCTCGACTATTGCGTTAAACTCGGGCTTTCTGTTTTTGTCGAGAATGGCGATTACGCCCTTTCTCGCGTGAATGGTAAAGCAAGCGTCTCCCGCCATTTCCGATATTTCGTCGGCGTGAACGCCCGCGCAGTTTATTATATATTCCGCCTCGATTATTCCCCTGCCCGTCACCGCGCCCTTGACGCGGCCGCCGTCGCGCAAAATGCCGGCGACGGTGCAATCAAACAAAAACCGCGCTCGGTTTTTGACGGCGTTTTCGGCTAAGGCCGCCGCGACCTTATAAGGCTCGACAAGCCCCATCGTCGGCAGCCAGAGCGCGGCGGCGACGTTTATGCCCTTTGCCTTTAGCGCGGGTTCTATCTCATAGGCGCGTTCCGCGCCTATTATCTCCGCGCCGTCGACCTTGTTGAGACGGGCGACATAGAGAGCCTTTTCAAGTCCGCTCATCAGCGTTTCGTCGGTCACGGCGGCCATATAGCCGCAACGCTCCAACTCAAAGCCCAGCTCCTCTGCCCAGCGCGTATACATTCGGTTGCCCCTGACGTTCAGCTCGGCCTTTAATGTGTTCGGCTCGACGGCGTTTCCGGGGTGAATGTTGCCGTTGTTGGCCTTTGTCGCGCCTACGGCGATATCCTCCCCCGCCTCGGCGACGATAATATTCAGCTTATATTTTGACAGCTCGCGGGCTATAGCGCAACCCGAAATCCCCGCGCCTACTATAAGTACGTCCGCGGAGTCTATTACGCCGATTTTTTTGCCGCGCGCGGCGTATGGCGCGTAATCCTTTCGGGGAATTTCAAGACCCCTTACGCTCATCTTGTTGACGACGTTTTTTACGCCGTCAAGCTTGGCGGCAACGTGACCTATATCGACGACACGCTCCCAGCTTTCCCCCTCGCCGTATACGGTCAAAATTCCTCTTTCGTCAATTTTTCCGTCGATTAAATCCGTTGGAAATTTTTCTCTCAATGCCCGCACAAATTCCATTTGACAACCTATCCTTTTAAAAAAAATAGCCGCGTCACGATATTTTATAGATAAGCTCCGCGTAACATACAAAGTATACTATATATTTTACACTTTTTTTGCCCGTCCGTCAAGGGGGTTCGGAAAAATTTATTTAATCTCCTCCTATCATTTCGAGCTTAGATTTCGGCGGAACCGGCTTTCCGTCGCCGTGGCGCACAAACATCATCAGCACGATAGCGACGACGACGCAAGCCGCGGAATACAAGAAAAGATATTTGCTTCCCCCCGTCGAATCCATGACAAGCCCGGCTATAAACGGCGTAATCGCCTGCGCGCTCATCGTCGCCGTGTAATAAAAGCCCGTATATCTGCCTACCTTGTCCTTTGTAGAAAGCTCGACGACCATAGGAAAGGTATTGACGTTAGAAATTATAAGCCCGAAACCCGCGAGCAGATAAAAGACCGTAAAGAGCACCGAAACTCCGCCGCCAGCGTGCGCGGCAAAAAAGAAAACCATTACAAACGACACGACAGCCAGGGCAAAGCCTATGACGATAGACTTTTTGCGCCCGATTTTGACGGCGAGCATACCTACCGGAATAAACGCGATTGCCGAGACGCCCATAGAAAGCCCCGAAACCAAGCCGCCCATTTCCGCGCCTAAGCCGAGAGTCTTAGTCAGATAAATAGAGAGATTTGACTGCACCGCGTTATAGCCCATAAACCACATAAAAATCGACGCGAGTATCAGCAAAAAGGACGTCATTTTTGCCTTTTTTAAGCCTTCGCGCCCCGCGGTTTTTGAGTCCTTGCCGCCGTTTGCGGTCTTTGCCGCGTCGGTCTCCGCGTTTACGGGCGCGCTGTCGTCGTCGTCGTTGTCTATTCCGTATTTTTCGCAAAGCTCCTCGCATTCCGCCGCAAGCTTATTTTCCTTGACAAGCTTCAGATACGCGACCAGCAAAAGAGCCATGGCCGCCGCGACAAGCCCGAAAACCAAGACGTAGGCCGTAGGGTTTACCGTCAGCGCAACCGTGTATATAATAAACGCGATCGCCCCTCCCACGCCGCCCATGAGGGTTATCATGGCGTTGGCCTGACTTCTGAGAGGCTTAGGCGTTACGTCTGGCATGAGCGCGATTGCGGGGCTTCTAAAGGTCGCCATAGCCACCAAAACAAAGAACAATATTATCATATAGACGACGAGCGTCGCGGTATTGTTCTTTGTGATGTTCTCATAGACCTGACCGTTGGCGTAGTTTGTTATGCCGGTTTTGACAAATCTGATATAGTCGTCGCTAAAGCCGTCGTCGGTTTTTCCGTTCAAGGCGATTTCAAGATATTCGCCGAGGCTGTCCCTGCCGTTTGCCTTCAGATAATCTCTGTCGCAAAAATCCGAATTGTCCGCGCCCTTTTCATATAGCATGGTATATATCGCTTCCGCGCTGTCATAATGCGTTCCGTCGCCGGCGGTATAGCTATATTGCTCCGCAAAGGTGTCGGTTATGCGTCCGCGAAGCTCCATGGCCTTGTCGAGCTGTTTAGTCGCCGATATCGGCACAAACACCATGAGCAACACCGTCACGACCGTGCCGACGACGATAAAAGGCGTTCTCTTTCCGTATTTTGAAACCAGCTTATCCGAAAGCTTTCCGAAAAGCGGCAGCATAAAAAGCGAAAGCAGGTTGTCAAGCCCCATGATAAGTCCGCGCATACTGTTGCTGAGACCGAAAGCGTTCTCCAAAAGGAGCGGAACGACATAGTCGTATGAAGTCCAAAACACCATGATAATCGCGAATGCCGTGCCTACCTTTAGCGTCTTTTTGTAGTCGAGTTTCATATAAAGAGTCCCCTTTTTAACTTAAAATGCGGATTTTTATTTTTGATTCCGTACAAATAGATAAGAACGTAAAAAACCTTGACCTTGTTTCCGCATTTAGAATAACACAATTTCCGCAAAAAGTAAAGAGCTTTTCGGAAAATTGTTTTTGCCTTTCACTTAGCAATTCCAATTTAGCTTCGCCGGATTCGGCTCGTTTTCAACGGCTGCGGCGCAAAGCGCGGCTTGCATTTTTGCGACCTCTTCGGCGGCGGTTTTTTCTATGACCTCCCACGCTTCCGCCGCGCCTACCTTGTCATAGGCTACCGCGAGCGCGCCGTACAGCGCAAGCCCGAGCGAGTGCGTAGGCGTATGAATACAAGCCGCCGCCTGTCCTATGGCTCTTGCCGCGCCCTGCGCTACGGGGTTTTTTGCCTCTCTTGCGGCGGCGTGCGCTTGGTTCAAAATAATATCCTTGACGTAAGGCAGTTTAACCTTGCCCGCGAGAAAGCCGCGCGCGGCTTCAAGCGCGCGCTCCGGGCGCGCGTCTGCCGGATATGTCTTTTTGTATAGCGGCACAAACACGCTTTCGGCGTAGCTTATAGCCCAGTTTGCAAGCGTCGTTTTGCTCTGCGTTTCTATCAGCCGCATAAGCGACCGAATATACGGCGCGTCTATAGCGCACAACATTTTGCGTGTCGTTTTCATTTTTTTGCTCCGCCCTCCGCTTCGGTTACTCTGAATTTTATATAGACTTATCTTTCTTCCGCTACAAATATTTGCTTGCCTCGCGCACGGAAAGCGGCGCGAGACTGTCCGCGCTATCGGCTATAAATTCGCGCACCCATTCCTTGTCGGTTTTGGAATACTCGCGCAAGCTCCACCCTACCGCCTTGTTGATAAAAAATTCCCTTTGCCCGAATTGATTTTTGATTACCGCGGCAAGCAATCCGGCGTCGGTTTTTTTCTTGCGGCCTATCTGACAGATTATAGCCGCTCTCCTGAGCCACATATCGCCGTCTAAGCTCCACGCAAGCAAAATTTCGCGCCCCTCGGGGCTTTCAAGCGCGGCCGCGCCGACAAGCGTATGCATATCGTCAATCGTATCCCACCATGATTTTGTCGTAATAAGCTCCCTTAGGCAAGGCAGGTCGTCAACAGAAAGCAGCTTTTTTTTGCTCTGCAGATAGTAGATCGCCGCGTATTGCAGCTCGCGCCCGACCGCCGAAAAGCACGTTCTCACAAACTCCCAATCTATCGGCGTTCCCTTCGGCGCGGCTTTCAAACAGTCCGCGAACAGCCTTTTTCTCAACGGCGCGGGAATACCGAAAAACGGAAACAGGTTGCGCATATACGCGCTCATCTCCGCCGCCCGTTCGGGGTTTGCGTTGCTCTTTAACAACGCGTATAAATCCTCAAAATTCATTTTATCTTGCATCTCGCTCACTTTGACGGCAGCTCTATCAGCTTGTTTTCTATCATATCGCAGGACGTCAGATAATATTTGATATTGTTTTTTTCCGAGACGAGTCTCGCGCCCTTTACGCCGTGAATGTGACCGTAAACGACGCAATCGACGGGGTATTGCTCTATGATATCGGTAAAGCCGCTCGGGCTGACGTCGGGGTTAAAGGGCGGATAGTGCATCATCAGATACAGTCCGTCGCCGCCGCTTTTTTGTTTGACCGCCGCGTCGAGAGTCATTTTTAGCCTTATCTTTTCGCGCTCATATATCTTTACCGTCTCGCCGTCGGAGGTCTTGTCGGGAATGACCCAGCCGCGCGTGCCGGCTATGACGGCGTTTTCAAATTTCAAAGAGTCGTTTTGAATGGCGTACACGCCTTTCGGCAATATCGCCTTGACCTTAGCGTAGGACGACCACCAATATTCGTGGTTGCCCCTTATTATGACCTTTTTGCCCTTAAGCCCCGCGATTTCGTTGAGGTCTGCGGCCGCCTCGTCCATTCGCATCGCCCACGATATGTCGCCGGCAATGAGAACGACGTCGCCGTCGGTCACCTTTTCGGCCCAATCGGTCTTTATTTTTTCCCAATAGTTATCCCAGTTGCCGCCGAATATATCCATGGGCTTGTTGACGGTCAACGACAAATGCAAGTCGCTGATTGCAAAAATTTTCATACGGTCTCCAAAGCGGCGGTTTTGCCGCTTATATTGTTGATAAAATAATAAAATCCGCAAGGCGGGCCGTTCAAAAAAACAACCGGCTCATGAACAGAATGTCGGCCGCAATGAGGCCGGCAAGCAAGGCGGCAAATGCCGCCGCGCCGATATCGACGGACTTAAATTTTAGCTCCTTTAGCTTTGTGCGCTTGTCCGACAGATTGTAGCAACGCGCGTCGAGGGCAAGAGCCAATTCGTCGGCGCGTCTGAACGAGCTGATAAACAGCGGTATGAGTATAGGCAGCATGGCTTTCGCCTTTTTTATCAGACCGCCCGTGTCAAACTCCGCGCCGCGCGCCTTTTGCGCCGAAATTATCTTTTGGGTTTCCTCCTGAATCGTCGGAATAAACCTCAACGCTATGCTCATTATCACCGACAGGTCGTGGACGTTTATTTTTAGGTAGTTCAGAGGCTTTAGCAACGCCTCCAACGCGTCCGTCAAAGCCGTCGGCGTTGTAGTAAACGACAAAAGCGACGTTCCCGTGACGAGAATAATCAGCCTCAACCCCATAGTCGAGGCAAAAATCAGCCCTTCCAGCGTGATTTTCAGCTTTATCGGGTCAAATTTAAATATGACGGTTTCGCCCCTGCCATAAAAAAACACGTTCAAAACCATAGTAAAGAGCAATATAAAGATTATCGTCCTCAGACTCCGCAAAACCACCCTTAAAGGGATTTTTGATATGATTATTATGACGAGAATATAAACCGCCGCCGCCGCGTAGCCGATAAAAGACCTGATAAAAAAAACGGCGATTATATAAAACGTCACAAACAACAGCTTTGTCCTCGGGTCAAGCCTGTGAACCGCCGAATCGGCGGGATAATATTGCCCGAAGGCCACGTTCTTCATAAGCCGCCCTCCCCGTTTTTCCGTCGGTACGCCCCTATGACCTCAGAAATAAAGCCGTCGGGCTTTATTTCGTCTATGTCAAGCCCGCGCGCTCTAAGCATCTCGCAAAGCTTGACGGTCAGCGGAACGTCAAGCCCCCGCGCTCTCAATATATCCGCGTATTTTGCTATGTCGCGCGTCTTAAAATCGGCAAAAATTTTGCCCTCGCCAAAGACGGCTATTCTGTCGGCGTATTGAGTAATTTCGTCGATATCGTGAGATATAATTATGACGGTCGGCGACGTCCGCGCCTTTATTTGCCCCACAAGGCGATAAATATCCTCCTTGCCTTTAGGGTCAAGACCCGCCGAAGGCTCGTCCATAATGAGATATTCCGGCTCGCACGCTATGACTCCCGCTATAGCGGCGCGGCGTTTTTCGCCGCCGGAAAGCTCAAACGGCGATCTGTCCTTAAAGGCGTCAAATTCAAGCCCCGTCAATTCCATGGCCGATCTTGCGAGAGCCAAACATTCGTCGGGCGTCTTTTTCATGTTTTTCGGGCCGTATATTACGTCCTTAAAAACCGTGTCGGCAAACAGCTGGCTTTCGGGATATTGAAAGACCATTCCCACCTTTCGGCGCAACAGCTTTAGGTCGGGCTTTTTTGCCGTCAGGTCGATACCGTCGACCGTTACGCTTCCCGTTTCGAGCCTTATCAGACCGTTGAGATG
>JAISRB010000018.1 GCA_031273825.1 Clostridiales bacterium | reverse complement strand
AATAACGGCGTTTTATGTAAATTCGTCGTCGCCTTCGTCGATAACCGACCCGGGCGTGACGAGAATCGTTCAACATGGGGATTATATCCTCGGAGACGGCGGAGCGGTAACTATTACCTACGGCGAGACGCTCGATCAATCGATGATATGTATTGCCAAAATCGGCGATAACGTTCAGGTTCAGGTCAGTATGACGTGGCCGTTGGGCTTTGTTCCGACGGTGGCGAGCAACGGAACGACTCAAACCGTTCTTATCGTGCCGGATAATCCTAATTATATGACAAAATCCGCCGCGATAACGCTCTATGTAGCCAAAGCCGGATTGGTCAAGCCGGAAGGATTGGCGTTTGACATCACATACGGCGAAAAACTCGGAACGACCGCGGCGGGCTTTAAAAACGCAAGGAATGCGGATTATCAGACCGCGGTAACGCTGACGTGGGAAAATTCGATTGAATATCTTACGGTCGGTACATATTATATCTATGCGACGGCTCGCGCTACCGGAGCGGAAAGCAACAACTATGAGCCGACGAGAATTCAGTTTTTTGTGAACGTCGCGCCTTATGTGATAAACACCGATTCGACGAAAGGCAACTATTTCTCGGCGTCGTTTACCGGCAAGGTCTACGCGTACTCGACCGACTTTGCAAAGATAAGCGGCGACATACAAGCGGAAATAAATTCAAGAGTGTTGGCCTATAAGATCGCGGCGGGAACGCCGGACGCGGTGGTCGGTTATATAAAGGCAAACCTCAAGGTCAGCGTCGACGGGCTTGAACTCAACATGAGCAATCCCGGCTCGACGATGCCCGGCGTCAAGTGGGTCGCCAACATAGTCGGCGGCACATATGCGCCTTATAACGCGAGCGTTTTGATTGATCAGTCCGAAGGTAACGTCTTATTTGCGACCTCCGAGGGAACCACGGCGACGGTGCCTAACTTTGACGCTCAGTTTAGCATTACCAGATATGTTTTGAGCTCGTCGAACATAAGCGCGGTTAGCGAGAACACATATAACGGTCTGCCGCAGAGCGCGGTCATAACCTTTGTAAAAAACAGAGGCGTAAATCAAGAGGAGTTAATCATATCGCCTGAAGACCTTACGTTGTCATATACGCTGAATGCGGCAGATATAGACGGCGCACCGGTGCAGGCGGGAGAATATAGAGCGAGAATCGCCATAAACGCGAACAACTACGTGACTAACAGTCCGATCGTCGTTGCGTATACGATCAAGCAGTCGACGGATTTCGATACGTATTTGACGGGGCTTGGATATAATGACGAGACTTTATACAATGGCGATAGAATTTATCTTAAGTTTAGAACTGACGATAGCAACGCGCCGTATCTGTCCTCCGAGCCGGACAACAACGCCGTCCATAAGTTTACTTGGAATATAATCGTCGAGGGCGGTAAGACCGTTTCTATCGCCGGCGACTATGTTGTGACGTTTGTCTTTAGGTCGCCGAACTTCTCGGGCGAGAAGAGAATCAATCTGCAATATCACGTAGAGGCGGTCGAGCTCGACGATCCGGATTGCGGAATTCCGGCAATCTATGACGAGATATTCGCGGAGTCGGACGGCGGCAACGTGACAATCGTTGTGGAATATACCGGCGGAGCTATAGCGGCAAACGACATATTCAGATACGCGACGGCCTTTGACTTGGCAAAATACGGCATTACATACGACATGCTCGTAAGCAACGGCGCGGAAATCAAAAATATCGGCGAGTACGGCGCGACGCTTAACTTCTATTCGGATGGTAACAACTACTATGGCGAATACACCGTTCCCGGCTATGTGACGATCAAGATAGTCAAAAAGACGGTGGCTATTTCGGTCGACAGCGTATCTATGGAGTTTGACGGAGAGGCAAAGAGCTATATGCCGAACGTCAACACCGGAATCGCGGGCGTTTTGGCCGAGTTTGATGTCATAAAGGTAATCGACAAAAAGACCGGTAAGGAAATATCCGTACCGCAGAATGTCGGCGAATATGTATTCACCTATGCCTTGAAGACAAACCCTTATATCACAATGGAGGGCACAAAGGACGTCACCGTCAAGATAGCTAAGGCGGCGCAAGCCAAGATGGAGGCGCTCATAAGAGCAAACGTCACCTTTAACGACGCGGAAAAACGCGTGGCCGACGGCGAAACCGTCTACACCGCCGCGATACTCGAGAATAACCTCGACGCGAAATACGGAATCAAGTTTGTACGCATAGACTCAAAAGAGCTGAAAGAGCCGGGAATATACGTCGTCAAGTTTATATTCGTGTCGGACAACTATGACATAACAAACGGAGAACTCGAATACAGCCTCTATTATAGCGTCGACGAGAAGTCTAACGCGGGCTTGATTGCCGGCGTAGTCGGCGGAACGGCCGGTCTCGGCGGGCTGATATACCTCGCGGTGTATCTCTCAAAGAAAAAGAAGGCTCTCGTTCAGGTTGTCGCGCCGCAGCACAAAACGCCGACGGTATACGCGCAGCCGAAGTATAAGCCGGAGGCCAATCCTAAGCCGCCTAAGCCTCCGAAACCTGCTAAGCCGCCTAAGGTCAAGGTCGACAAAAAGAAAGCCGCACAAGGAGCCTCGTCCGCTCAGGCGGCGGTTGAGCCCGACTTTATGAGCAATATGAAGTTCTTGTCGGATAACTCCGGCATGTCAAAATCGGACGTAAAGAGATAATCGTTAAGGTTATAAAAAAAAACGGAGGAAGCTTTTATTATAAAGGCTTCCTCTTGTTTTTTTTCTATTGCGTCGTTATAGGACAACGGCGGGCGGCCGGGGGCGTCCGCCCCTACGGTTTCGTTGTTTTGCCCCGTTGAGTTGCGTAATATGCGGGCGGCCGGGGGCGTCCGCCCCTACGGTTTCGTTGTGTTGCCTCGTTGAGTTGCGTAATTTGCGGGCGGCCGGGGGCGTCCGCCCCTACGGTTTCGTTGTGTTGCCCCGTTGAGTTGCGTAATTTGCGGGCGGCCGGGGCTTTTATTTTTTTGAAAAAGACCAAACCAGCGATACGATCCAGCCGACGAACGTCCAACCCAAAAAGATATTCAGGAGTATGACTCCGACCTTGTTGCGGTGATTGCGCGATAAAGCTATGACCGTCGGTATGAAATATACAAATATCGACGCGATAAACGTCACTATTCCCCACACGCTGCTAAAAAACCATTCCATAAATATAAGACCTCCTTTTTATTATTTTTTGCTTTGTTAGTATGTTACACGCAAAAAAAATTATACGGGAGGCCGGCTCTGCCGCCGTCGTTTTATTTAGGGCAACCAAAAACCGCGCTTTTTGGTTGCCCCAAGACTAAGCAAAGCGCGCGTTGCCCCTAAACAGGGCTTATGCGAATGCGTAAGCCCTAAAAAAAACCGCGCTTTTGCCGCGCTTTGACTATGAGTAAGCTCTAAACTTCACTTAGGGCAACCAAAAACCACGCTTTTTGGTTGCCCACCTTGACGCGCAAAGCGCGCGTAAAGGGGTGAATTGCGGCAATCTTGTTGCCGCAAGAGGGGAAACCCGGCGAGTGGAGCGAATGCGTAACGAGCGCGTTGCCCCTAAACAGGGCTTATGCGAATGCGTAAGCCCTATATTATACGTTAAATCTAAAGAGAATTACGTCGCCGTCGTTGACTACATAGTCTTTTCCTTCGCTCCTGACCTTTCCCTTTTCTTTGGCCGCGTTATAAGAGCCGCATTCGAGCAAGGTTTTGCAGTCGACGACCTCGGCTCTGATAAAGCCTTTTTCAAAATCGGTGTGAATCTTGCCGGCCGCGCCGGGAGCTTTTGTTCCGCGCGTAACCGTCCACGCTCTGGTCTCCTTTTCGCCGGCGGTGAGATAGCTGATAAGCCCGAGCAGGCGATAGGAGGCCGTGACAAGCCTGTCAAGGCCGCTCTCGGCTATGCCCAGCTCGTCCATAAACGTCCGCCTGTCGCCGGGCTCAAGCGAGTTTAGCTCGTCCTCGATTTTGGCGCAGACGACTATGACCTCGCAGCCGTCGGCCTCGGCGTATTCCGCGACGCGCGCGACCTGCCCGTTATAGGGCTTGCCGATTTCGGATTCGGCGATGTTGGCGGCGTATATGACGGGCTTTGCGCTCAGCAGATATAATGGCGAGACAAATTGAAGCTCGTCGTCGGACAGCCCGAGATTTTTGACCGCCTTGCCGCGCGTCAGAGCGTCTAAGACCTTGTTTAACACCTCGATTTCGTCGGCGATATGCCTGTCGCCCGACTTGCTCTGCGTTTTGGCGCGGTCGAGCCTTCTAGAAACCGTGTCTATGTCGGCGAATATCAATTCGAGATTGATGGTCTCAATGTCGCGGACGGCGTCTATGCCGCCGTCGACGTGCGTGACGTTCGGGTCTGAAAAACACCTGACGACGTGGACGATTGCGTCGACCTCGCGAATGTGCGACAAAAATTTGTTGCCGAGACCCTCTCCCTTTGACGCGCCCTTGACAAGCCCCGCGATATCGACAAATTCGATGACCGTATGCGTTATCTGCTTGCTGTTATAGAGCGCGGCAAGCTTGTATAGCCGTTCGTCGGGAACGGGAACGACTCCGACATTCGGCTCGATTGTACAAAAAGGATAGTTGGCGCATTCCGCGCCCGCCTTTGTGATGGCGTTAAAAAGCGTGCTTTTGCCGACGTTCGGCAGACCGACTACTCCGAGTTTCATGCTTTGCTTTACCTCTGTTTAGTTGATTTTTGTTGGTTTAAATAAAAAAAGTATATTTTATATTATAAAGTAATATCATTTATTAGTAAAGGATTTTTTTGCCGTTTAAACGTAAAAATATTTTTTGTAGTATATATAAAGGCGATTGCTATGGATTTTGCAGGTTTTTTTAACGCGCTGCTCTTGGGAATAGCGCAAGGCGCAACCGAATTTTTGCCCGTGTCGAGCAGCGGACACCTATTTTTGCTCGAACGCCTCGGCATAGGAGAGCCTTCGGTGTTTTTTAACGTCGCGCTTCACTTGGGCACGCTTGCCGCCGCCGCCGTATATTACAGAAAAATTATATTTGAACGCCTCAAAAAACCTTTTTGCAGGCAAAATATCCTCCTTATAGCGGCCTCCGCCTTTACGGCGGCGGTCGCCCTCGTTATCAAAGAGCTTTTGCCGGGGGCTATAGGGGGCGCGTATCTCCCGTTCGGCTTTGCGGCTACGTCGGTTGTGCTGTTCGCGTCGGAGAGCTTTTTTGCGGCGGACGGCGGCAAGACGGCCAAAAAAAAGGATATCGGCGCGGGCGCGGCGATAGTCTGCGGAATAGCGCAGGGGATAGCCGTCCTTCCGGGGCTGTCGAGAAGCGGCGCGACGATAGGCGCGCTGTTGTTTTTTGGGAGCGACAGAAAAAAAGCCGCCGATTTTTCGTTCTTGCTGTCAATGCCCGTCATTTTGGGCGGAACTATCGCCGCGGCGGCCGGAATAAGAGGCGGAGAGGAGGCGGCAAGCCTGCTGCCGTCCGCCGCGGTCGGAGCCGTTGCGGCGGCGGTAAGCGGCTTTTTTGCCGTCAAGCTGTTTGTAAACCGCATAAAGGCCAAAAGCATGAAGCCGTTTGCATATTATACGCTGGCGTTGTGCGCGGTTAGTTTCCTGCTTGTTTCTTAATTGACATTTTTTTGAGTTTGCGCTATAATATTAAGCAACAATGCTTACGTTAAAAATTATAAATCAATACGACGACAACCTGCCCGCGGAATTCGGCGAATTTTTTGAGGCGGGGGGCGCGGTGGCCGCCTTGACGGACGGCGAAAAAACCGTCGGAATGGCGCAGGTCGTTTTTGAGGGCGGCGCGGTGTTGAGACGGCTAAAAATCCTTCCGTCATACGATTACGCCGACTGCCGCCGTTTCTTTGTCAGAGCCCTTGTGCTGGCCTTAAAGGAGGGCGTCGAGTATATCTATTCGGAATTTGACGACGCAATGCTCGGAGAAATAGGCTTTTGCAAGACGGAGGGCGGCATGAGCTGCCGCTCCGCCGATATAGTCTTCAAAAAGATGTGCGGCGGAAAATAGCGGGGCAAACGCAAGCCGTACCGACGGGTCGGGGCGGCTTTTTTGGTCGGATTCAGCGCGTTGACGCCGGCAAAAACCCAAAAATCGGGCTTTGACAAATAAATTTTTGAAAAATTTCAAAAAATTTAACGAAAACTATTGAAATTTTTGCCGTAAAGATATATAATAGTAGCGTGAAGTCGTGCGGACTCTTGCGGGCCGGCACGGGAAAGCAATTCTCACAAAGGAGATCTTATGCGCATTTGCGAACATTGCGGCTCTTATATGGGCGACGCCGCGGTCAGGTGCACGATATGCGGAATCAAACAAAACGGCGCGGCGGCGACAAAGCCGGCCGCCGATTCCGCGCATCGCGGCTGTTCCTGCGGCGGCGCGGCCGGGGCAGGACAAACCGATACGGGCTTTTTCCCTAATTTGGAGGGCAAGGCCGGCGATCGCCGCCTCGCCGACATAAATATCAGATTAAACCGGGAAAAATCGCCGAGAGCGGTCATCGCTCCCTACATACCGTCGGAAATCAACAAGTTTGTTCCGTCGGGCCCCGTTTATACCTGCAGAAACTGCGGCACGATAAACTCCGTAGACGACGCGTATTGCGTTATTTGCGGGCTTAAAGTTCCCGACGTAGACGTCAGTACGGCTCTAAAGAGAGCCGAAAGCGGCGAACCCGAATTTGTCGCCGAGCCGCCCGTAAAGGAGGCGACGCCTTATTTCGGCGAGGCTACGGGCTTTAGCACCTCTTTGAACACCTTAGAGGCCGCCCTCAAGCCCTACGTCTATAACTACACCATAAACGGCGACAACAACATTGTCAACAACGGCGTTGCCGTTCCTTACGCCGCGGCCGAAAGACAAGATGAGCAACCCGCCGCGGTCTTTGCGGAGGAGGCTCCTCAGGCCGTCGAGCCGCCGCCTCAGGGTTTGACTCAAGAGGAGATCGAGAGGCAGAGAAGAGCCGTCGAAAAGGCCTACAAAAAAAATATCAAGCAGCAGGTCAAGATAAAGCGCAGGGGGCTTTCATTCCTCTCGCTCGTCGTTACGGCTCTTATTTTTGCGACTTTCTTTATACAATATATACCGTACACTCAAAAGCATGACGTTCTCAACGACGAACGTATGCCGCAGGAGTCTATCGGCGCGGATATCATAGCCTCGGCGCTTATGATTTTGCACCTCGACGACACGTATGACGCCGTCGTCGACGCCGCGGCAAAGGTGGGAATAAGCCTCAACGCCGCGTATTACGGCGACGTGGTGATGGAGGTCGAAAGCTACGGCTATTGGCAGACGTGGGTGGCGCATTCGCTGCCGTTTACGCTTGCCGCCGCTTTGATAGCGGTAATATTAAATCTCATACTGTTCTTTGTCAAGCTTGCGACGGGCAACCTAAAACGTAAATTTTATCTCGTTTCGCTGTTGCAGTTTGTCCTTTTGGCGTTTGCCGCGATTGAGGTGCTGATTATGACCAAGCTTCAATCGGATGTGTTCTTTTATGAGATAGGCTACGGTCTGATATTCGCGGTTGTTCTCGCGCTCGCCGTAATAGGCGTACAACGCTTTTTTGGCAAGCAGTATGCGATGAACGAAAGAGAGCGCGTCAGAAGCCTTTACGGCTACTAAAAAAAAGGGGCGGCGTATGAATATGCGCGGGCTATGAAGGAAACAAAGGCGTTTCGCGGATTATCTTTTTGATATTTGCGGACGCTTTTTGTTTGT
>JAISRB010000017.1 GCA_031273825.1 Clostridiales bacterium | reverse complement strand
AGCGCGGCTCCGTTATTTACCTGCAGTCCTGCGCCTTCCGCGTCTATACATCTCAACGTATTGTTATCTAACAACGTAAGCATAACGGCCGCGCCCGATTGAATGACTATCGGAGACTTGGCGGTTTGCATATTCACGCCGTTCAACGTGATAGCTATGTCGCCGCCGGTTATGGTTACGCCGTAAGTATTAGTATTTCCCGTCAACGTATACGCGCCGCTCTCGCTTATCGTTATGTCGCCGCTATGAGTATTCCAATCGTATTCGATAATGCCGATAGTTTCGGTTGCGTCAACCGCTCCCAGCTCCGACAAATATGTAACGACGGCGACCGCCGACAGAGAGGCAAGCGCGCACGCTATAAACAACCTCAATATTACCTTTAATCGGTTTTGTTTTAACTTTTTCATGAAACGTTCCTCTCCTTATTATGATTTTCAATACGCGCGTTTTTATTACTTCTTTTAAATATTTTGTATTTATATTTTGACGATTGTCTTTTGTTTTATTAAAAAAGTAAAAAACAACCCTAAAATTATAACGCCGATCGTTAGAATAGTTTAGGGTTGTTTTAATCTCAATAATTAGCCTGAACCTTCATCGGCAAAATGAGATACAAATATTCCTCGCCCTCGATAGGCTTTATGACGCAAGGCGTGGTGCTGTTTATAAAATACATTTTTATATATTCCTCGTCGATATTTCTCAATATTTCAAGCAGATATTTGGCGTTAAAGGCTATAATAAGCTCCTTTCCCTTGACGGAGGCGGTTATGGTTTCCTTTATGTTTCCAAGCTCCGACTGTGAAGTTATCTCTATCGAGTTTTCTTTGATTTCAAGCCTTATGATGTCGCTCTTTTCGTCTCTCAAAATCAGCATGGCGCGCTCGATGGCCTCCTCGATATGTTTTTTGTCTACGGATACGTCGACGGAAAATTCCGTAGGCACAATTTTTCTGTAGTCGATATAGTTTCCCTCTATCAGCCGCGATATGACCGTCGTACTGCCGATATTAAACTGCACGCTGTTTTTTTGGACGACGACTCCGACGTTTTCATCGGGCGTGTCTATCAGCTTTGCCACCTCGTTGAGAGAATGCGACGGCGATATAAACTTGACGGGCGCGCTTGTGATGACGCCCTTGACGCGCTTGTTATAGCCGAGTCTTATTCCGTTTAAGGCGACGGCTATTATTTGTCCGTCGGAGGCCTCTATATTGCAACCCTTGTATATCGGTCTCATGTCGTCGGTAGCCGCGCAAAATATGACGTTGTCGATTATGCTTTTTAGCTCCTTTCCGACTATGTTAAAACCGGCGTCGTCTACTAAGGTGTTTATCGGAGGGTATTCGTCGACGTTTAAGCACTGAATGACTACCTTGTTATCCGAATAGATAATTGTCATTTGATTGCTGTTGACGTTGATTTCTACGGTCTCGTCGTTTAGCTTTTTTACAAAGTCAGCGATAAAACGACCCGAAACTACTGCCTCGCCCTCTATCTTGATGTCGGCCTTTATCGTCTTTTGAATAGAAAGCTCGAGATCGGACGCCAATATAGTCAGCGTGTCGCCGGCGGCGACAAATTTCATACCCTCCAAAATAGGCATTTGTTTTTTTACCGGCAAGGCCTTTGATACTTTTTGTACGGCGTCGGATAATTCGGTCGATTGACAAAAGAATTTCATATAATTACCTCTTTTCTTTGAGATTTTTTTTGGTTTGTTATTTAGTTTTTATATTTATATATATTTAAGGATAATAATAATAATAAGCGTTGTCAAAATGTTAATACATTTTTTTGAGCGCAACATATTGCGGCGGACGCGCCGCTCTAACCGCCTATATTGACAAAGTTATCTAATGCCGATTGTATATATCCTTTGTGCATAAGCCGGCGTTATATACAAACGACAAGGAGTTATCAACATTTTGCCGGATTTTTAAGAGCGGATATTCGGACTTAAAAACGCCGGAGAGCGTGTTTTTTTGAGCTTTGAGCCGGCTAAAGCGCGGATACGACGTTATTAGTTATGTATAAGTGCAAGCTCAAATGTTAATATGTTGATAAATATGTGGATAATTGCGGCACGCGGACGGTTTTAGTTTCCGTTGTTTTTTAACGACTCTATGAGAGAGTGAATTCTGTCGAGGTCGTCTCTCGTAAAGTAGTCTATGCAAATTCTCCCCTTGTCGTCGTTGCCTATAATCTTTACCTTAGTTCCGAATACGCGTTTCATCGACGTTATCAGGTCGCGAAGCTCCTTGCTCTTTTTTTCCTTGGGCTTGCTTTCTCCGAAATCGGGAATTACGCCCTTAGCCGCGTATAGCTTTACTTGGTTTTCAAGCTCGCGAACCGACATTTGAGTTTGAACGACGTTGTTTGCGAGTTTTTCTTGAATTTCTTTGTTTTCGATGACAACCAAAGCCCTCGCGTGACCCGCCGAAAGCTTGCCGACGCGCACGAGCGCGACGACCGGCGCGGATAAGGATAACAATCTCAATAGGTTTGTCACCGTAGGGCGGCTTTTGCCTATTTTTTGAGACAGCTCGTCTTGCGTCATTTTGTAGGTTGACATAAGCTCCTTTATGGCCTCGGCCGCCTCGATAGGATTTAGATCCTCTCTTTGCAGGTTTTCGATGATGGCAATTTCTTTTATGTCTTGAGGCGACAGCTCGCGGACGATTGCCGGAACTCTTGACAGTCCGGCGATTTTTGCGGCGCGGTATCTCCTTTCGCCGGCTACTATTATATAGCGCGAATCAAATTTGACCAAAATAAGCGGCTGTAAAATTCCGTAGGTTTTTATCGACGAGGCCAATTCTCTTAAGGCCGTATCGTCAAAATGCTTGCGGGGCTGATTTGGGTTCGGGTCAACGAGAGCTATGTCTATTTCGTTGACGTTCGCCGATTTTTCGACTTTTCCCTTTAAATCTCCCGTCGCCGCCGTCGCAACCGCCGACGCGGCGGTCGACGTTTCGTTTTTGTTTTCTTCCTCTTCGAGATCTTGGAGCAAAGCCGCAAGTCCTCTTCCTAAACCTTTGCTGATAGCCATGATTTTTTTTAAAACTCCTCTTAGTTGTCTTTATATACGATATGTGCAAGTGTTATAGCTGTGTCTTTTTATGTTCCTTTCTCAAAAACTCGTCCTTCAAATCGTCGTAAGCTCTTCCTCCGCTTGACTTTTTGTCGTAGAGCAAAATCGGAAGCCCGAAGCTCGGGGCTTCGGCGAGTCTGATATTTCTCGGTATTCTCGTCTCAAAAAGCTTGTCGTTAAAATACTTTTTGATTTCGTCGGCGACCTGAAGCGTCAGCTTTGAGCGCGGGTCGTACATAGTCAGCACGACGCCTTCTATTTCGAGAGACGGATTTAGGGCGCGTTTGATGATTTTTACGGTGTTTATCAGCTGTGACAACCCCTCGAGCGCAAAGAATTCGCATTGAATAGGAATCAAAACGCTGTCGCTCGCCGTCAGAGCGTTGACCGTCAAAAGCCCGAGAGACGGCGGACAGTCTATCATTATATAGTCAAACTTTTCTTTTGCCGGAGCAAGCTTGTTCAAGAGAACCTCGCCCTGCTCGCGTCCGACCTTTGCAAGCTCGATTTCCGCTCCGGCAAGGTCTATCGTCGACGGCAAAACGTAAAGGTTTTGAACCTTGGTCTCTTGAATCAAGCCCTTTTCGCCTATGTCAAGCTGTCCGGACAAAACCGAATAGACCGACGGCGTACCCTTGTTTTTTAAGGCGGCGACTCCGCTGCTCGCGTTGCCCTGCGGGTCGAGGTCTACCAAAAGAACCTTATATCCGGCTTTTGCCACATAAGCCGACAGGTTGACGCAAGTCGTCGTTTTTCCGACGCCTCCCTTTTGATTTGTGAAAGTAATAATTTTGCCCATCTTTTTTCTCGCTTTTATTAATTCTTCGGTTTTTTTTGCCGCGCCGTTTTTATAGGGTCAACGGCTTGCTCCGCTCTTTATTGCCGCCGCGCGGGTATATAGCAGGTGAGTTATTTGTCTTTTCATATATAATAAGAGTTCTTTTTATGTCCGAATACGGCAACGTCAGATATTTTTTGAAGGCCTTGCCGCTTCCGAGCAGCTTTGCCGCGTGAGCGGCCGCCGTGAATTCCTCGTCCGCGTCGCCCTTGTAGGCTATAAACCTGCCGCCGACCTTGACCAGCGGCAAGGCGTATTCGACAAGAGTATTAAGCGGCGCGACCGCGCGGGCCAAGACTACGTCAAAGCTTTGACGGTATCGGGTTTTCGCGGCGGCCTCGGCGCGCATATGCATACAGATAAAATCGTTGTCGCCGCCATTTATTTTTAGCCTTGCCGCCTCGGCGTTTATAAAGCCCGATTTTTTTTCCGAGGCTTCAAACAAGGTGAATTTCAAATCGCGCCTCATGATTTTGAGCGGCATCGAGGGAAATCCCCCGCCCGGCCCTATATCGCAAACGCTTGAATTGCGCGGTATATACGGCTCAGCCGAAAGACTGTCGGCAAGATGCTTGATTATAAATTCCTTCGGCTCGGTTATCGCGGTGAGGTTTACCTTTTGGTTGAAGTCAAGGACGCCGGCCTGAAAGCCTTGCAACAGCTCAAGCTCGCCGTCCGTCGGCGAAAACCCCAAAGCCGTCAAACAATCCTTTAGCAATCCGAGAGGATAATCTTCAATCAAACTCATCAAACGCAATCTCCTTATATATTATACTTTTTATAAACGCATTTGTCAAACATATTTCAAAATTATTTCAAGCTTAACTAAAATGATAACCGCACGGCGTTCTAATAAGCCATGACGGCAAAACCGCGGCGGGCGCAAGCGCGTTTTTATGCGTTTGTTCCGCAATTTATAGGCTCATAATTTCGGATAATATGATATAATATAGATAACAAAAAGGAGAAAGCATATATGGAAAAAATTCCGTCCTTTCAAATAGACCATACGATACACGAAAAAGGCTTTTATCTCGGCAAGGTAACCGACAATATTTTTACCTATGATTTGCGTTTCAAAAAGCCCAACGACGGCGATTATATTTCAAACGCCGCCATTCACACCGTCGAGCATCTCTTTGCAACGATCATAAGAAACGGCGACATAAAACAAAACGTCGTCTACTTCGGCCCTATGGGCTGCCGCACGGGGTTTTATTTGCTCCTCGCCGGCGTTCCTAAGGAAATAGCCCTCCCCTACGCCGTCGACGCCCTAAAAAAATGTCTCGAATTGGACGACATTCCCGGCGCGTCGGAAAAGGAATGCGGAAACTACAGAGAGCACGACCTTGCGGAGGCTAAAAGAGAAATAAGAGAGTATTTGTCGGTATTAGAACGCGTTGCGGTATAACGCGCCGAATTTCAAACGCGCTTATAAAAAATTTTAAAGAAAACTTATGCTAAATAGAGAATAAATATTTGCCGCCGCGGTTATAATATCATTACGACAAAACTGCGGCGGCATTATTTTTTGTGGATTTTATTTATAATGCATAAAAAAGGCTTTGGTTTTGAAGGCAAAAAGCTCTTCGCGGCGGCGTTTACATTAAAAATCATACGCATAGGCGTTTAACAAAAAAAGGAGCGTTTAAATATGCTTTGTCAAAGATGTAAAAAGAATGTTTCGGCGGCAAACATGCATATTTGCCCCGATTGCGATACCGTCGTCTGTTTTGATTGTTCTACTGACAACGTATGTCCTAACTGTTTGAGCGACACCAACCTTTTTTCGTGACAAGCTTAAAACACATTGTGATATTTGTAAACAAAACGGCTCGATATTTAGAACGGTCTTTTATATTTTCACATAAACAAGGCCGCGTTTTTAAAATGTTTCACGTGAAACGATAGCGGCTTTATCCCTTGAGGCTCAAGCTTGCATTGTTTCACGTGAAACATTTCATATACGGCGCGAACGTTTCGGGCGTTATTTTGCCGTTGTTTCACGTGTAACGACGGTTTACAGGACTGCAATGGGCATACTTCAAGCTTCCGGCGATTTATCAAACGGCTATAGTGAGAAATAGAAGATCGTTTGCGCGATTTATAAGGCGACGTATAGCGCAAAAAAAGTATTTATGCGATTTATAGGGCGGCGTATAGTGCAAAATAAAACGAGTTTTACGTGATTTGTCAAAACAAAACCGTATCCGATGTGATTGGCCGAACGGTGGTTGGCATAAAATCAAACTCACGCAAAAAAAAGATTGTGAAAATTTTAACAATAATAGCGAGCGAACAAAAAAATAAACGGCTGTTGCGGCGGTTAAAGCGCGCAGTTTTTTGCCTGTCATTTAAACGCGCCGTACAGCACGGAGATATCGGCCGCGGCGGACTTTTTATCTGGCCGTGCGTATAAAAACGAGGCTCTAAAACGGCATATTATAAACTTTTCATTATAACAGCAATGCGCGGCCGGTTTTGTTGAAAATAAATGGTGGTCGGTGGTCAGTGATTAGTAGTTAGTGGTTGGTGATTAGTGGTTGGTGACGGTATTTAGTCAATGGCGGTCGTGAGGTGATTGATAAAACTATGGCAATATAACGGAATTGTAGGGGCGGACGCCTCGGCCGCCCGAAAACGCCGATTTTACGTGAATAATGCGCCGCACGAAATCAAACAACGGCGGCCGCCCGTCGTTTTCTCCGAGTTTATCGGTCGCCGAATATTGGATAGCGGCGGCAATCAATAAGGCAATATAAGGGAATTGTAGGGGCGGACGCCTCGGCCGCCCGAAAACGCCGTGTTTAATTGTCAAGCAAAGTTAATGTTTCACGTGAAACATTAATATAGGACGATAATAAAAAAGATATAACAAAATAAAAACAACATGTTTCACGTGAAACTTTTTTATTAAAACGGTAAAAATGTCGGAAATAATGCGTCATAACGAAATGATTATCCATGAAATGTTTGATTTTAAACAATTTTGATTGTACGATAAATAATATCTGTTGCAAGGCGGCGGAGACATTCGCCCCAAAATAACGGGTTTATGCGAAACAAATGGTTTTGTGCGAAATAGAACAACGGCGGGCGGCCGAGGGCGTCCGCCCCTACAATTCCGTTATATCGCTGTGGTTTTATTAAACACCGGCCACCGGCCGCTAATCACTAAATCGCTAAATTGCGGACAACGGCGGGCGGCCGAGGCGACCGCCCCTACAATTCCGTTATATCGCCGCGGTTTTATTAAACACCGGCCACCGGCCGCTAACCGCTAATCACTAATCACTGACCGCCATTCACTAATCACTGTGAAAAATTTTTTAACTTGAAATCACTTGACAAGCTTTGATAAATAATATATAATGTTGATTGTCATTTGAAATAGAAAATAAATTACATAGAAAAATAAATTATCTTATAAAACGAGGTGTTATAAATGAAAAGAACGTATCAGCCAAAGAAGAGGCAGCGCAGCAAGGTTCACGGCTTTAGAAAGAGAATGAAAACCAAATCGGGAAGAAGGGTTTTGGCAAGCAGACGCAAAAAGGGCAGAGCCGAATTGTCGGCATAGAAAATAAGAGCCAAAGGGCGGGTTTTGATATCGCTTGCAAACGTCGGAGAGGGTTTTTCTTTAAGAATATTCAAAAAGAAAAACCTTTTTTAAACGGTATGCGTTGAGAGCGCGTTCTTAAATGTCGCAAAATTTAAGCGGCGTTATCGGCGGCTCAAAACGCCGGCTAAACGACGGGCGGCAAAACGCTTTTTTATCGCGGCGCGAAGGTTGAGCGATTATTAAAAAAAAGATCGACGGCAAAAGCCGCGAATGGCGGCGAAACAACGGAAATCCGACGCGGGGCAAAGCCCTCGGCCGATAAAGAGAGAAGGCGTATTTGATATGCAGGCGAGATACAGGCTGACGCATAATTCGGCGTTTAATTATATTTATAGGAACGGACAAAGCGCGGCGAACAGGTATATGATTATATTTTTTACCAAAACGCGTTATTTTTTGAAGGCGGGCTTTTCGGTCAGTAAAAAGATAGGCAACAGCGTCGAGCGCAACCGCACAAAGCGCAGATTGAGAGAGAGCTTTCGCGCGCTTATTCCGCGGCTCAATCAAAAATATAATTATGTCATCGTCGCGAGAGACGGCGCTAAGACCGCGACCTATGCGGAGCTGTCGGACGCTATGAAAAGAACCCTGCAAAAAGCCGGGCTTATAGTCGGCGGACAAGCGGAGTAAAAGCATGATAAAAAATATTTGTTTAAGGCTCATATTGTTTTATAAAAAGAATATAAGTCCTTTAAAAAACTCGCATTGCCGTTTTGTTCCGACGTGCTCTATGTATACCTACGAGGCGATAGAAAAATACGGAGTTATCAAAGGTTGCGTTTTGGGCGGGATAAGGATTTTGAAATGCAATCCGCTGACAAGCAAAAGGGGATACGCCCCCTTAAAAGAAAACTTTAGAGGTGAAGCAAAATGGTTAATATGATAATGAGCGCGGCTACAACCGGAAATTTATTCGGAGATTTTATGCTTTGGCTCTATAGCGGCATAGGCAACTACGCGCTGACGGTTATAGTTTTTACTATACTGTTTAAGGCGGTCATGTCGCCGCTCGACGTTTGGCAAAAGGGCGTCATGAGAAAGAACAACAAGGCCATGAAAATCATGAAGCCCAAGCTCGATCAGATAAAAAGAGAGGTCGGCGAAAACAATCAAGCACTCTATATGCAAAAGCAGAGAGAGCTATATAAAGAACACGGCTATTCTATGCTCGGCTCGTGTCTGCCGATGATAGTCACCCTCGGGCTGTTTTTTATAATTCTCGGCGGCTTTACCGCAATGGTAAAATATCAAAACCTCACGACCTTTAACGCTCTGAAGTCAACCTACGAAAGCGTTTATGACGAATCGATAGTAAGCTACGCGGACGAGGACGACGCGGAGGCAAGAGCCATCGCCGACGCGGAGCGTGCCGTCGTCAAAGAATACGAAACCAAAAAAGACAAATTTATCTGGATAAAAAATATCTTTATGCCCGATACGCCGTGGTCCGACGTCGTTCCCGATTACGCCGCGTTTTCCGGCACGGGCGGCGGCGGAATGTTTAGCGTAAAGCTCAACATAAAGGGCGTGGAAAAGGCTGATTATGAAAGAATAATGGGACCGATTACGGCGGAGCAGAACAAAAGCGTCAACGGCTTTTTGATTTTGCCGCTGCTTTGTTTGGCTCTGAATATTTTGATGACCAAGCTCAACCCTCAGGCTCAGCAGCAACCGGCCGCGCCTCCGGCATACGGTCAAAATTCGGAGGCTATGGCAAAGCAGTCGCAGGCGAGCATGAAGATGATGGGCTACCTCATGCCGGTCATGATGTTTGTTTTTGCATTGTTTTATAGCAGCGCGTTTACATTGTATATTATGGTAAGCACTACCTTCTCGATAGTCTTTAACCTCATATATAATATAATAGCAAAGAAAAAGGACAAGCAGGAAGAGGACGTCGCGGAGAATACGACATATGTCAGAAAGTCAGAGCTTGAGGCCATAAAGAAACAAAAGGAAAAGGAAGAGCGGGAAAAAGAGGAAAAAGAAAAGGAAGCCAAAGCCAAAAAGATTTTGGAAAAGACCAAGTCGGAATTCAACGACATAGATAAACTTTAAAAAAATATAACACATGTAAAGGAAATAAAAATGGACGGAATAGAATTTAAGGCTCACAAGGTCGAACAGGCAATAGAACTCGGACTAAAAGAATTGCAGCTGACAAAGGACGAGGTTGATATCGAGATAATAAGCAACGGCGGGCTGTTTAGCAAAGCCGCCGTCAAAATAACGCCCAAAATCAAGCCCGAGCAGGCGGCGGCCGATTTTATCAACAACCTTTTTTCTTATATGAGGTTTGACGCCTACGCGACGCTGACGACAGAGGGCGGCGAAAACAAAATAGATATCACCGGGTCGGACAGTCCGTTGCTCATAGGCTATCGCGGAGAGATACTCGACAGCGTGCAATATCTGGCTCTCATCATAGCCAACAAGTACGTCGAGGATTTTATCAGAATATCGGTCAACACCGAAAACTACCGCGAAAAGCGCAAGGAGGTTTTAGCCGGCCTCGCGCAAAAGCTTGCCGTAAAGGCCGAGAGAACGGGCAGAAAGGTCGAGCTTGAGCCGATGAACCCGTATGAGCGGAGAATAATTCACGCGGCCCTTCAGGGACACGAGGCCGTGACGACGGAGAGCGTCGGCGAGGAGCCTAACCGCTATCTCGTAATAATTCCAAAAAATCCGAGGCCGTCCTCATTCGGCGACCGGCCCGAAAGAGCCGAGCGCGGCGAGAGAGGCGGCTACGGAAGCCGCGACGGCAACCGCGACGGAAACCGCGGAAACGGCGGCGGCTACGGCAATCGTAGCGGCGGCGGCTACGGCGGCAACCGCGAGGGCGGCTACGGTAATCGCGACGGAAGCCGCGGGGGCTACGGCAATCGTGGCGGCGGAGGCTACGGCGGCAACCGCGAGGGCGGCTACGGCAACCGCGACGGCAACCGCGGCGGCTACGGCAACCGCGACGGCAACCGCGGAGGCTACGGCAACCGCGAGGGCGGCTACGGCGGCAACCGCGGCGGCTACGGCGAGCGCGGCGGCTACGCTTCCGGCGGCGAGGTTTCGCGCGCGGAAGTTGCCGAGCGTTCGGAGACGGAATACGAGAATAAATATACGCAAGCCGCCGATGTTCAACGTGAAACTATAACGGAAGAAATAAAGGATAAGGATTATTCCGACGTAAACAATAACTTTTCGGGCAATTTCAAAAAGACGGGAACTACCAACATGAAAAGTTTCGGGTACAAAAAGAGATAATAAGCAGAGAGAGAATGATTAGACAGGATTTAAGAAATATCGCGATAATAGCGCACGTAGACCACGGCAAAACGACGCTTGTCGACGAAATGCTCAAGCAGAGCGGAACCTTCAGAGAAAATCAGGAGGTCGGCGAGCGCATTATGGATTCCAACGACTTGGAAAAAGAGCGCGGAATAACCATTTTGGCAAAAAATACGTCGATTCACTATAAGGATATCAAAATAAACATCATCGACACCCCCGGCCACGCCGATTTTTCTGGCGAGGTCGAGCGCGTGTTAAAAATGGTCAGCGGCGTTTTGCTTTTGGTGGACGCGGCCGAGGGACCGATGCCGCAAACGCGGTTTGTCGTTCAAAAGGCCTTGGACCTGAACTTGAAAATAATAAAGGTCATAAACAAAATAGACAGACCCGACGCGCGGCTGTCGCTTGTCGTCGACAACCTATTCGATTTGTTTGACAGCCTCGACGCCGCGGACGATTATTTTTCTATTCCCACGGTTTACTGCTCGGGAAGGCAGGGCACGGCGACCGACGACTGCGCCAACCCAAAACAAAATCTCGAATTTTTGTTTGAGACTATCATAAACTATATCGCGCCGCCCGAGGGAGACCCGGACGGCGAATTGCAGCTTTTAGTTTCGTCGATAGACTATAACGATTTTGTCGGCAGAATAGGCATCGGCAGAATAGAGCGCGGAGTCGTCAACGTCAACGACAATATCGCCGTTGTCAACTATCACGACGCGCAAAACAGCTACAAAAGTAAAATAGTCAGCCTTTATCAGATTGAGGGTCTAAAAAAGACGCCTATACAATCGGCGACGGTGGGCGATATCGTCTGCTTTTCCGGCGTGGAAAACGTCAACATAGGCGATACGATAACCTCCGTGAGGCTTATAGAACCCGTGCCGTTTGTCAAAATCAGCGAGCCGACCGTAGAAATGTATTTTTATGTCAACGACAGTCCGTTCGCGGGGCGCGAGGGCAAGTTTGTCACGACGCGCAATCTAAAGGACAGATTGTTTAAGGAAATGCTAAAGGACGTTTCGCTAAAGGTCTACACGACCGATTCCGCCGACGCTTACCGCGTATGCGGACGGGGCGAAATGCATTTGTCGGTTTTGATCGAAAACATGAGACGCGCCGGCTACGAATTTCAGGTGGGAACGCCGCGCGTCATTTATAAGGAGATAGAGGGGCAGATATACGAGCCTATCGACAGGCTTGTCGTCGACGTGCCGGCCGACAGAGTCGGCAACATATACGGCAAAATGGGCGTAAGAAAGGGCGATTTGCTCTGCTCAAGCGCGATCGGCGAGCGTATGCGGCTGGAATTTTTGCTTCCGTCGCGCGGCTTATTCGGATACCGCTCCGAATTTCTCACCGATACCGGCGGAGAGGGCGTAATGAACGTCGTATTCGAGGGCTACGCGCCCTATAAGGGAGAGGTCGTCCGCAGAAGCACGGGTTCGCTGATAGCCTTTGAGAGCGGCGAGGCCGTCACCTACGGTCTGCACAACGCGCAAGAGAGGGGGCAGCTTTTTATCGATTCGGGAACGCCGGTATACGAGGGAATGGTCGTAGGCGTGTCGCCTAAAAGCGAGGATCTCGCCGTCAACGTCTGCAAAAAAAAGCATGTGACAAATATGCGGGCGTCCGGCTCGGACGAGGCTCTGAGGCTCAATTCGACAAAAAAAATGTCGCTTGAGGAGGCCGTCGAGTTTATCAAGGACGACGAATTGCTTGAAATAACGCCGCTCAATATCAGAATCAGAAAAAGAATACTCGACAACGATATGAGAAAAAAATTAAAATTTAACGCCGCCAATTGACGGATAAGGCCGTAGCGGGCTAAAAATCGGCTCAAAGATGAAAAAAATTTAAGTTTTTTTTAAAAAGGTATTGCATAAACGTCCAAAGTGTGTTATTATGTAGATAACAAAAATAGAAACGGAGGATTTTATTATGGCAGATTATCAAATGGGCGATACCGGAGGCTACAAATTTTCGGCAAAAAATATCGGTTCAACGGCTAACTTAAACGTGGGTTCGGTTTATAACACCAACAAGCCCGAGCCGGAACCCGTTCCCGTTCCCGCCGCGCCTTTGACCAAAAAGGAAGCCAAGGCAAAGGCCAAAGAGGACAAAAAAGCCGCTAAAGCCGCAAAAAAGAAAAAATAGAACGATAGCAACAATACTTAAAGACGTCCCTTAAATAAGCGCAATTCCCTTTTTGGATAATTGCGCTTATGTTTTTTTAGCGCGCAAGCAGGGTAGAAAAGGCGCGGTAATATATTTCGGCGGTTTTGTTTAAATCGTCTATCGAGATAAATTCGTCGGCCTCGTGAATCGTCGATTCCGAGCCGGGAAAGACCGGCCCGAACGCCGCGCCGTAATCGAGAGCCCTCGCGAACGTCGCGCCGCCGATCGACAGCGGACGCGCGTTTTGACCGGTCACCGAATTATAAGCCGACAGCAACGCCTTTATCAGCCCGTCGTTTTCGTCGAGGTAGAGTCTGCGGTGGCTTCCGTTTTGTTTGACGGAGCAAAACAAGGGCTGTTCTTTGAGTATAGCCGTCAATTCCTCGGCGGAGACGTTGTGAGGATAGCGCACGTCGATTTCGACGTTTAAGAGACTCCCGTCGTCCGACGTTTCAAACATGCCGGCGTTTAAGGTCAGCAAACCGCTCACGTCGTCTTTAAAGTCTATGTCGAGTCCGCCGCCGTTGCAATCGGATAATTTGCCGTAGAGGGCCGCGTAAGGCTCTATATCGTGCGCTTTGAGAAATTCGAGCAGCTTTACGGCGGCGTTTACGCCCTTTTCGGGGTGTGCGCCGTGAGCCGCCTTGCCTACGGCGGAAATTTCGTAGCCGTCGCCGTCGACTAAGCTTTGAGACGAGACGGAAAGGCCGCGGGTCTTAGCGGCCTCGGCAAGCGCGCGGTCGCCGGTCGTCATAGAGGCCGCGTCGGGGACGATATTAGAGCGTTTGCCGGCATGAAAGCGCGTTATCCTGCAGGCCTTAGGTATTTTGAGCGACAGTATAAAGTTGACCTTGCCCTTTTCGGAATTTATGACGGGAAAGTCCGCGTCGGGAGCTATTCCGATAGGCGGCATACCGTGCTTTTTAAAATATGCGGCGACGCTCTCCCATTCGCCGGTTTCCTCGTCGAGTCCGAAAATAAAGCGCGCCCGCCTGCCGAAGGCGAAGCCCTCGTCTAAGAGGCGTTTGACGGCGTAAAGCGCGGCGACGGTCGGCCCCTTGTCGTCGAGCGCGCCTCTGCCGTATATTTTGCCGTCGGATATTTCGCCGAGGGGGTCGTGTTTCCAGTCGGCGCGGTTAAAGGGCACGACGTCGAGGTGGCACAATACGGCGAATATTTCGCCGTCCTTAGGGCCTGTTTCGGCGTAGCCGTAAAGCCCGCCCTCGTTGACGGCGCTAAGACCGAGATGACGGCACAGGCCGAGCGTGTATTCGAGCGAGTCGTTAATTTTTTTGCCGTATGGCGCGTTCGGGGCTTTTTTGCCGGCAATACTGTCAAAGGAGAGTAGCTTTTTTAGCGAAATTACCATGTCGTTCAAATAAAAATTCATAATTTACAATTCCTTATGAAATTATTATACACTATTTGTCGGATTTGTGTTAAAATAAAATGTATGGATTACGAAAAAAATTGTGAAAATACGGAAAATAAGAGCGCGGAGACCCAAAACGCGCAAATTCACAAGGATCACCGACAGCGTCTGCGCAAGCAATTGCTCGCCGACGGAATAGACGCGTGCCCCGAGCATCAGATACTCGAATACTTTTTGTTCGCGTATATACCCATGAAGGACACCAATCCGTTAGCCCACGGGCTTATCGAAAGATTCGGCTCGCTGTCAAAGGTTTTTGATACCGACTACGAGGCGTTGAGGAGCGTCAAGGGCATGACCGACACCGCGGCGGCGGCGATAGCCTTGCACAACAGGATAACAAACCGCATAAACGTCGACAGACTCAAAAAGCAGGACGTGTTAGACACGGCGTTCGCAGTCTTTCGCTACGCGGCGGCGTTCATGCAAAATCTGGCCGTCGAGGAGACGCATTTGCTTTGCCTGAACGGCGTGTTTAAGCTCATCAAGCGCGTCCGTCTGCAAAGGGGAATAGTCAATCAGACGGCGGTGTATCTGAGGCAGATAGCCTTAGAGGCCATGCAATGCGGAGCGACTAACATAATTATTTTGCACAACCACCCGTCGGGTAACGTCTTTCCGTCGCAGAGCGACATAGACGTTTCGCGCGAAATGCTGACGGTCTTTCCGTCTCTCGAGATAAACCTCTTAGACCACATAATAATCGGCGTAGGCGGCGAATATTACAGCTTTCGCGACAATCAAGAATTTTTGCGTTTGAGAAACGGCTCGGCGAGCAGATACGCGCCCGAGCTAAACGACGCGTTTAACGTCTGGAACGGCAAAAAGGACAAAAAATAAGGCAGCAAGGACGCCGCCTAAAAAAAGCGCGGCGAAAGTAAAGAGTAAAAAAAATATAATAATAAAGACAAAAAAGGAGATACATAACATCATGACGGTAGAAGGAAAAAACCCCGTAAAGGAGCTTTTGAACAGCTCCGCAACCATCGAAAAGCTCTATGTAATAAAAGCGCAGGACCCGCAAATTTCATATATTATAGCCAAGGCGTTAGAGCGCAAAATAAAGGTGATATACGCCGACAAGGAGCTTATGGCAAAGCTGTCGCCGACGGGCAAGCACCAGGGCGCGCTGGCCGTTACCACCGATTTCAAATACGCCGAGCTGCAGGACGTTTTGGACGCCGCAAAGCAAAAGGGCAAGCCGCATTTTATTTTGATTTTGGACGGCATAGAAGATCCGCATAACTTAGGCGCGATTATCCGCGTCGCGGAGTGCGCGGGGATAGACGGAATAATCATCGGCAAGCACAGAGCCGCCGGCGTCACAGACGCGGCGGTCAAGGTGTCGGCGGGAGCGTCGGCGCACGTTCTTATAGCGCGCGTAACCAACATAAACGACGCCATAAGAAAGCTAAAGGACGAGTTTATAAATATCGTCGCCGCCGACATGGACGGCGAGCCGATATACGACGCGCGGTTGACGGGCGACGTCGCCTTAGTAATCGGCGGCGAGGGCGCGGGCGTGCGCGAGCTGACAAAAAAGCTGTGCGACAAGTCGGTGTCTTTGCCGGTGTTCGGCAAGGTCAATTCGCTCAACGCCTCGGCCGCCTGCGGAATAGCCGCCTACGAGGTCATAAGACAGAGAAGGGGCGTCGGGGCATGAGGACGGACGAGGAGCTTGCGGCGGCGGCAAGGGGAGGAGACGCCGACGCCTTTGACGCGCTTTTGACGCGGTATAAGAGCGTCGTATTGACGTGCGTCAGGCCGTTCTTTTTGAGCGGCGGCGGACGCGACGATTTGGTGCAAGAGGGCATGATAGGGCTTTACCGCGCCGTTTTAAAATACGATTCGTCGAGGAGCGCGGGCTTTAAGGGCTTTGCCGTCACTTGCATAAAGCGCGGCATAATAGACGCGGTGAGAAAGGACAACTCGGGCAAAAACCTCGCCTTAAACGGCTATGTGCCGATAGACGGCGGAGTCGAGTTTTTTTTGCCGTCGTCCAACAATCCCGAGGACGTACTAATCGGCGCGGAGGCCGTCGAGGAGATAAAACAGCGGTCAAAAAATCTCAGCCGCTTAGAGAGTATAATACTGTCAAAATATCTTGACGGCAAGACCTATTCCGAGATATCCGGCGAAATATGCGCGACGCAAAAGAGCGTCGACAACGCCATTCAAAGAATAAGAAAAAAATTACAATAAATATAAGGCTTACGCATTCGCGCAAGCCCTATGCGGGGGAAACATGCTCGTTGCGCCGTAGGCTACGCTCGCCGGGTTTCCCCTCTTGCGGCAACAAGCTTGCCGCAATTCACCCCTTTTCGCGCGCTTTGCGCGGCAAGGGGGGCAACCAAAAAGCGCGGTTTTTGGTTGCCCTAAGTAAAATAGCCGCGGTGTAAAAAAGGTTTTCGCGCGTTTGTTTGGGTATCAAAAAAACTTTTTGCTTTTGAATTGACTTTTTGAAGGCAAACGGCTATAATTACAGAGAAAAAAAGGCTAAACGGAGACCGTTTACAAAAAAAAAGACGCCTGCGGCGGGGAGATAAACAATGAGCGACAGAATAAAAATAATAATTTTGGGCGACGGAATGGCCGACCTCGCGTATATGACGGATAAGGACGGGCGGAGCGTAAGGGTTACTACTCCCTTAGAGGAGGCAAAAACGCCCGAGATAGACGCGCTTGCGCCGTCGTCGGAGATAGGGCTTGTCAAGACGGTTCCCGACGGAATGAAGCCGGGAAGCGACATAGCCAACCTTTCGGTCATGGGCTACAATCCTCTGAAGTGCTACACGGGCAGATCGCCCTTGGAGGCCGTCAGCATAGGCGTAGACATGCAAGAAAACCACCTTGTTTTGAGGTGCAACCTTGTCTCCTTAGGCGCGGCCGCGTCCGGCGACAAGAGCCAATTCGGCGAAAGGACGATGAAAGACTACAGCGCGGGCGAGATAGATACCGAGACGGCGCGCGTTTTGATAACCGGGCTTGCCGAGCACTTCAAAAAAAGCGGCCGCAATCTCATGAGAGACTTTGACAAGGGTCTGACGGGCTTTGAGCCGACGGCGTTTTATACCGGCGTGTCATACAGACACTGTCTCGTCATAGAAAACGGAGCGCAGGGCACGGATTATACGCCCCCTCACGACATAAGCGGAAAAAAAATAGGACGGTATTTGCCGCGCGGGTTTTACGGCGCGGCGTTTACGGCGATGATAAAGGAGGCTTACGTCTTTTTGTCGGAGCATCCGCTAAACAAGGCGAGAGTGGCCGCCGGCAAAAATCCGGCCGACTGCATATGGCTCTGGGGCGAGGGAAAAAAGCCGCGCCTCGAAAACTTTCTCCAAAAAACCGGCAAAAACGGCGCGGTGATATCGGCGGTAGATTTGATAAAGGGCATAGGCATAGCCGCCGGTATGAAAATCTATGAGGTAGAGGGCGCGACGGGCACCGTCTGCACCAACTTCGCCGGCAAGGCAAACGCCGTTTTGCGGGCCGTCAAAGACGGCTGCGGCTTTGTATATTTGCATATAGAGGCGGCCGACGAGAGCGGACACCACGGAAACCGCGCCGAAAAGATTTTGTCTATAGAAAAAATAGACGGGGTCGTCGGCGTTATAAAGCGCGGCTTAGACGGCATAGGCAAGCCCTATTCGCTGTTGATTTTGCCCGATCACCCGACTCCCGTTTCGACGATGACGCACTCGAGCGACCCCGTGCCTTATCTCATGTATTCAAGCGGAGAAAATCTGTCGAACGGCGTAGCTTGCTATTGCGAGACCGCCGCAAAGGACGGGCGGTTTTTGGCGAGCGGCGAGGAGCTTTTTCTCGATTTTATGAAAAGGTGAAAACGATGGCTAAGGAGTTTATGGTCTTTTGCGATTTTTGCGCTCTCGGGTTTGAGATAAAAAAATCCGTCTTACAAAAAAGAGACAAGGAGACAGACAAACGCAAGCAAGACGGAACATACGACGAAAACGACGAGGCCTTTATGACGGCCTGCGTCAAATGCCGCGACATGCTCGGCAGGCTCGACAAAAACAGCGGCAAAGCCGCCGAATATTTTGCGCGGCTTTTGATGAGCGGAGTGACGCTAAAAAACGCCTATCGCATACTTATAAGCCGCGCGGGCTTTCGGCTCGGGCTGGCGTCATACGCGGCGCGTTTGCGAGTCAAACCGCTACAAAGACAGGACGGCTTGACGGGGGTTAGGCTTAGCTTTAAGGACGGCGCGGCGGGCGGCGGCTCGGTCATGCCGCCGATAGTCTTCGGAATAGACGCGGAGGGGGTTAAGGACGGCGGTTTTTCGGGAGTTGCCTTTGACAAACCCTATTATGCGGGTCAAGTGTCGGACAAAAGGGATAGTAACGCTTAAAAACAAGAAAAAAAATCTAAAAATCTAAAAATTTTTTTAAATTACCTATTGAAAAGTAAACGGCGATGTGGTACAATATATACGGCGTTAAAAAAAGAGATAGAGCCGCCAAAAACGTAAGGGGAACAAATTTCATGCCGCTCGTCGTGCCTCAGGAGGTCATAATAAAAAAATATGCGTTGTCCGAGGCCGGTAAGCACATAGGCCGATACGGAAAAAACTGTCTTATCATTGCCGGAGGACATTTTTACGCGAGCGAGGATTGGGATTTTTTGAAGGCTACCCTGTCGCTGAGAGGCATAGCTTTTGACGCGGAGGAATATATCGGCGGCGAACCCGTCGTCGATTACGTCGACGGTTTGGCGGCGGAATACAAAAGCAAGAGGGGCGCGCCCCTTGTCGATTGCGTAATCGGCATAGGCGGCGGCAGCGTCCTCGACGCGGCCAAGGCCGTATCGGGAATGCTTACCAACGGCGGCGGCGTAGAAAGCTATATCGACGCCAAGGGAAAGACCGTCATGACAAACGCCCCGCTGCCCTTTATAGCCGTTCCGACGACGGCGGGCACCGGCGCGGAGGCGACAAAAAACGCCGTTTTGAAGCACGTCGGCAAAAAGTACAAGAGGAGCTTCAGAGACGAAAGACTCATGGCAAAATGCGTCATCATCGACGCGTCGCTATACGCGGGAACGCCTAAGGAGGTGACGGCGTATTCGGGAATGGATTCGCTGGCTCAGCTCATCGAGGCCTTTACCTCAAAGCGCGCCACAAAAGAAACCGAGGAGTTTTGCCGTCAGGGCTTAAGGCATATCCAATATCTTGCCGCCGCCTACAGCGAGGGCGACAACATTTTGGCCAGAGAGGAGACGGCTCTTGCCGCCTACAAGTCGGGCGTCGCCATAAGCAACGGCGGAGTCGGCGCGGTTCACGCCTTAGCGTCGCCGATAGGGGCGCACACGGGCTTGCCGCACGGGCTTATATGCGGAATACTTTTGCCGCACGTCATGGAGGTAAACAAGGAGCACGCGCTCCCTAAATACGCCGAAATAGGCAGAATATTGACGGGCGACAACGGTGACGACAGGCATATGGCCGATTCAGCGGTCGCGGCCGTCAGAAGCCTCGCCGAAACGCTCAAAATTCCCGCGACGTTCAGAAACGAACGGCTTGTCGGGCTTGCGCCGCAAATTGTCGGCGAATGCATCGACGGAGGGTCTATGCGCTCTAATCCGCATGATTTTGACGCGGGCTTTTGGGCAAAGTTTATGACGGGCGTTTGCATATAAGAGGGCTTGTCAAAGCGTATAAAAAAATTTTTTGTAATATCCGCGCGCGAATATGCGCGGGAGGAGATATCGATTATGTCCGGCATAAATACCGACACAAGAAGAGCCGCCAATATCAACGTGCTTTGCGTTTTCGGCGCGTTGGAGGCTTTTACCGCGTTGATGATATTATTCGGCGGCGCGTTGTCCGACGCGGCGTTTGACAGGGTTTTTACCCTTGTATCGCAAATAGCGTGCATGGGAATACTTCCCTTTGTCATTTTTAGAAAGGCGTCGGGCGGCGGCGTAGACGTCGCTAAGCACATAAGCCTCGGCGCGCCGGTCAAAGGCTCGGGCGCAAAAATCGCGGCGATAGCCTTTATGATGATTTTTATCAATCTGACGGTCGCGTCGGTTTGGATAACGGTTTTAGAGGGAGCGGGCTTTACTCTCCCCGCGTCGGACGCGACGGTGTATCCCGATTTTAACGCGGTATTAGTCGAGCTTGCCTTTATAGCCGTGCTCCCCGCTATATTTGAGGAGTTTACCTTCAGGGGAATACTTCTCGGCGCGTATAAGGAAAGCCCGATGACGGCGATAATTCTTTCGTCGCTTATGTTCGCGCTCATGCACGCCAATATCGTTCAGTTTTTCTTTACCTTTGTCGGCGGCGTTGTCATGGGTCTGCTTGTCGTCAAGACGCGCAGCATAATAGCCGGTAGCGCGGTTCACTTTGCCATCAACGCCTTTAGCGTTTTGTCGTCCTACGGCTCTCAAAACCCCGATTCGGCGTTCGGCAAGGCTCTTGACTTCATCTTCGGGCCTGATTTTGTTCTCGTATACTTCGCTTTGGTCATCGGCATGATTGCCCTTACGGTTTCGCTTTTAAAGAGCATAGACAAAAACGCTCCCGTCGATTTGCGCGCCAAGCTTCCGCGCCAGCCGCTAAAGAGTCTGTCGTTTTTGGCCGGCGCGGCGACTCTCGGGTTGCTCCTGACGGGCTTTACCTTTTATTGGGGTATTATCAGATAGGGAATGATAAAGATAAACGTAATTTCCGTAGGCCGTTTTAAGGACGCATATTTTAAGGACGCTTTTTTGGAGTATAAAAAGCGGCTTTCTCCCGTTTGCTTGCTAAACCTCGTCGAAACCCAAGAAAAAGAAAACGCCGGCGGCATAACCGGCGCGATAAACGCCGAGGCCGCGCTTATTTTAGAACGCCTCGACAAGCTCGGCGGCTACGTTGCGGCTCTCGACGGACGCGGAGAGGAGCTTGACAGCGCGGGCTTCGCCGCCTTTATCGGCGCGGCCGCCGAAAAGGGCGGCGGCGTCATAAATTTTATTATCGGCGGCTCTCACGGACTAAGCCCGGACGTACTCAAACGCGCCGACAAAACGCTGTCTTTCGGCAAATTGACCTACCCCCACAGACTGTTCCGCGTCATGCTTGCCGAGCAGATATACCGCGCGTTTATGATAAGGGCAAACAGAGAATATCACAAATGAGAGAGGCGCCGCTTTAAGGGCGCGAAAAAACAAGCGGCAAACGCGTTCAGAAAGCAATAAAGCAAGCGGCGGAGCCGCTATAATAAAGACAATCGAGGAGAGAATAAAAATGTTATTAGACAAAAGGCTTTCGAGGCTTGCAAAAAACCTCGTGCATTATTCGTGCGAGCTAAAAAAAGGCGAAAAAATTCTCATAGAGTTTTCTGACAGCATAGACTATCAGCTGATAAACTGCATAGTAAAAGAGGTCTTTAACGTCGGGGCATATCCGTTTTTGCAGATGAATAACGACCGCATAAAGCGCGAAATCATGCTCAACATGTCGGAGGAGCTTGCCGGCCTCATGGCAAAATACGCCGTATACAGAATGAGTGAAATGGACGCGTATATAGGCATACGCGGCTCAAACAACGTCTATGAGCTTAGCGACGTAGACGCGGAGCGGCGCAAAATTTATGATATCAAATACTCGCAGCCCGTTCATCACGACATACGCGTAGACAAGACCAAGTGGGTCATCTTGAGATATCCGACGGAGGCGATGAGCCAGCAATCCAAGATGACGACGGAGGCCTTTGAGGACTTTTATTTTAAGGTGTGCAACCTCGACTACAAAAAAATGTCCGACGCAATGGACGGACTCGTCGCGCTTATGAACGCTACCGACAGAGTCAGAATCGTCGCCAAGGACACCGACCTTAGCTTTTCGATAAGGGATATCGCCGCAATCAAATGCTCGGGGCTTAGAAATATCCCCGACGGCGAGGTGTATACCGCGCCGGTAAAGGACAGCGTCAACGGCGTCATATCATATAATGCGCCGTCGATTTATAACGGAATAGAATTTAGCGGCGTCAAACTGACCTTTAAAGACGGAAAAATAATCAAGGCGCAGGCCGCTACGCCCGAGCTGACGGCGGCGGCCAACAAAATATTTGACACCGACGGCGGCGCGCGCTTTGTCGGCGAGTTTGCCTTAGGCGTCAATCCTTACGTAAAAAAGGCCATGGGCGACATTCTCTTTGACGAAAAAATCAGCGGCTCGATTCACTTTACGCCGGGCAGCTGCTATACCGAGGCGTCAAACGGCAACGAGTCGGCGATTCATTGGGATCTCGTTCTCATTCAAACCAAAGAATTCGGCGGCGGCGAAATATACTTTGACGATAAGCTAATAAGAAAGGACGGACGCTTTGTCGTTCCGGAGCTTTATTCGCTCAACCCCGAAAACTTAAAATAAGGCGACGCATAGTCATGCGCCGCCTTGTTAGGGGAAACGCGCTCGTTTCGCTTAACGCTCCGCTCGCCGGGGCTCCCCGCTTGCGTTAAGTTGCCATAAATGAAATAGTGAAAGGGCGGTAGTTTGTTTAGTCGCGGCTCTCATAAATTCGTCGCTATCGGCTACAAAATCAGCCCGTAGCCGCTTGTTTTTTGTTTTAGCATAGCTTTTATTATATCTGTTATCACGGCGGCGGCCTCTACCGGAGGAATGCCGTTTTTGCTTATATTCGACAATACGTTATAGTCGCCCTCGCTCATGCTCGGGCCGGCGTTATAGGCGATATACGCCGACATGCTCCCTACGGTCAGCAGTCCCGGACGTTCGCCTATGAGAACGCACGTCACGCGCGGCTTTAGGATATCGCCGATGATTTTTGCCGTGTTTACGCGGCAATAGCGGACAAAAAACGGCGTGCCGACGCTTATGCCCTCGTATTCTAAGGAAAGACGGATAGCCGGCAATAGGTCGCCCGCGTTTGCCGCCACGGCGGCGGCAGACAGCCCGTCGCCGACGTAGATTTGCGCGTCGGGCGAGGGAATACAACAGCTTTTTATCTTTTTTACCGCCGCCTTGCCGAGCAGTCTGCCGAGGTCGGGGCGGGTCAGCATTTGCGTTTTGTCACGGCAGAGAGTTTTGACCTCAAAAAGCCCGAGGTCTTTAAGCGTTTTTTCGTCTACCTCGGCGGTTACGGCGTTTGCGGCGGCGTACTGATCGGTCTGAAACCGCAGATAGTCGGCGGTCTTATACCGCGAGCCGGTTCTCCCGAGGCAGATGCGCGCGGGCGTAGTCGATTTGAGATATTCGGTTGTTTTTCCGTCTAAGGTTTGCATGTCATTCACCTCTTTTAAAGCTTAAAAATTGCCGCGTTTCCCGCGTTTTTGCCGAGTCGTCCGTTTTCCAAAATCCCCAGATTTTCCGCCCACGCGCTGAAAGGCTCTATGGGCTTAAGCCCGAGCAGCTCGCGGACGGCGGCGATATCGTGATAGCCCGTGCTTTGATACATGAGCATTATGTCGTCCGATTGCGGCACGCCCATGACGTAGCTTGCGCCCGCCGCCGCCGCCAAAACTATCAGATTGTCGATATCGTTCTGATCGGCGGACATGTGGTTTGTATAACAGCAATCTATCCCCATAGGCAGGCCGTGCATTTTTCCGCAAAAAACGTCCTCGTGCGCGGCTCTGATTACTTGTCTGCCGTCGTAGAGATATTCCGGACCGATAAAGCCGACGACGGTGTTGACCAAAAAGGGCTTGTAGCGCCGCGCAAGACCGTAACAGCGCGATTCCATAGTTTGTTGATCGGCTCCGTGGTGAAAGTCCGACGAAAGCTCCGAGCCTTGCCCCGTCTCAAAATACATATAATTGCCCGTATTGTCGAGGCGGTTTGCCGTCCTCGATTTGCGAATCAGGTCGTCGGCCTCGCCGAGCATATCGCAGCTTGCGGCAAACGAGCCGAGAGCCTTTTCCGAGCCGGCGATAGATTGAAAAAACAAATCGGTCGGCGCGCCCGCCTTTAGAGCCTTCATCTGCGTGGAAATGTGAGACAGCACGCATATTTGCGTAGGCACGGCGTAGCGCGTTTTGACGTCTTGCAAGAGGTTTAAGACGGCCGTCGTGCTTTCAACCGAGTCGATTGCGGGATTGACGCCCAAAACCGCGTCGCCTACGGCGTAGCTCAGCCCGTCGAGGAGCGACGACAAAATGCCCTTTATGTCGTCGGTCGGGTGGTTGGGCTGCAGGCGCGACGCAAAAACTCCGTTTCCGCCTATGACGGTGTTGCACCGCGCCGTTACCTCTATTTTTTTTGAGGCGATCATGAGGTCGAGGTTTCCCATCAGCTTTGCGACGGCGGCGATTACCTCGCTTGTCATGCCGCGCGACATTTTGAGAAGGTCTATGCCGCTTGTTTCGTCTGAGAGTATCTTGTCGCGCAGCTCTCCTATGGTCAGACCGCGCAGACGGCGGTATTCCGCGTCGTCAAGACCGTCTTGAATAATTCGCGTCACCTCGTCGGTCTCGTAGGGTACGACGGGGTTTTCTCTTATGTCCGCGACGGTAAGCTCCGCGAGCGTCAGCTTTGCCGCCATGCGTTCGCGGTTGTCGGCGGCGGCGACGCGTGCCAAAACGTCGCCCGATTTATACTCGTTGGCCTTTGCCAAAACCTCCTTGACGGAGGAAAATCTAAAGGTTTGTCCGTAAACGGTGTGAGATAAAAGCATACAAAATCTCCTTTATATCCGATTTAGGGGCGCGCGGTTAAAAATCAGCGTCTTGATTACAACCGGAAGCACCTTGCCGCCGCAGAGCGGCGCGCCTATGTCGATAAAATCCCCCTCCGACAGGCTTATTCCGTCGAGGGAAATAAACGGGGCGAGAGGGGGGAGGCGGCGGGCGATAGCCTTGCCTATAGCCTTTCCCATGTCGCGGCGGCAGACTATTATCGGCGTCGCGCCGCTAAGAGCCTTTGTCAAGATTTCCGCGAGCCTCTCCGAGGTGGCAAAATCTGCGGAATACGCTCCCGAAAGCCCTATCGCAAAAAGCCCGTCGGGTCTTGCGCCGCCGAGCGCGAGTTTGACGGCGGTGATTTTTTTGGCTATGTCCGCGTCGGAGTCGCCCTCCGCGATTTCGACGTTTGCCGCGGGAAGGTTTTTGTAAGGAAAACGGCAGGAGGCGTATTCTACCGTCGAGCCGGAAAGCCCGACCGAAAAACCGCCCGCGCCGACGACCGTCGCGCGGAGCGTCTCCTTAGGTCTGACCGCGCCGTCAAACAACGACGTTTTTTTTATGGCGCGTCCGAGGAACATGCCTATATCTCCGAATTTGAAGTCGTCAAAATCGGAAAAAATACAGTCGGCGACCCCGCCCGAAAAGCAGACGGCGTCGGTCTTATAGGTCAGTCCCTCGACGGTCTCCGTCAAACCCCTTGCAAGACGCTTAGCGACCGCCCCGGCCTTTTGCGGCGTCAAGCGTTCGCCGATTTTGACAAAAATAGGCGGCTCGCCCGAAGCTCCGCCGCCGTTTGCGCCGCAAACGGCGGGCTTGCCTAAGCCGTCCTTGCCGTTTGTGTCCGCCGCGTCGTTGTCCGCGGCGGCAAAAACGCCGAATCCGGCGAGACGGGGGGAGACGCGCCGGACAAGCCCGCCGTCGGTAAGCGCGATTAGCCGTCCGCCTATGTCAACGCATTCGGCGGACAAAACGCCGCCATTTTTGAATTGGCACAGGTTGCTTGTGCCGCCGCCTATATCTATGTTTGTGACAACCATGCCGCGGTATTTCTCCGTTTCCGACAGAGCCGCCGCGCCCGCGCCGAAGCCGGCCAGCACGGCCTCGAACCTCCCGCCGGCGGAGGCGGAGACAAAATCGCCGGCGTAGTCGGATATGGCGGTCAAAACCCTTTCGGCGTTGCGCTTTTCGACGGTTTCGCCCGTGATTATGACCGCGCCCGCGCCGATATCCTTAGGCGACAGTCCGGCCGCCTCATATTCTGATTTTATCAGGCTTGCGACCGCGTCCGCGTCGATGAGGTCGCCGCCGCACAGCGGAGTAAGATTGACCGCGCCGAGATATATGATTTCCTTGCCGATAATATCAATGTTTTTTGCCGCGCCGAAGCCGCCCGTTTCGCCGAGGGTCAGCTTTGAAAAAACTACCTGAGTCGTCGTCGTGCCGATATCTATACCCGCCCCGATTATTGTCCTATCGCCGTCGGTCATAAAAAGCCCTCCGCAATAATTATATATCAAATTGCGCGGGATAGCAACAAAGTGAAAAATCAAATTGTGCCGTATGACGGCAAAAAATACAAATTCGTTGAAATTTTTTTATCTTTTGCGAGGTTTTTTTTATATAACGGCTTTTTTGCTTTACATAAAAGGGCTTTATAATATATAATTATTAAAGCTTAATTTTCGCGCCCGAGCTGGCGTCTTAACTTAAGCTAAATCCTTATTCGGAAGGCTTTTCCGAATCATTAGTCCAAAAGGAGGTATAAAATGAATAAATACGAGGTTTTGTATATTATTCAAAACGAGCTAACCGACGAGCAAAAGACTGCCTTGATCGAAAAATTTAAGGCCATTGTCGAAACGTCGGGCGGCGCGGTCGAGTCGATCGAGAAGTGGGGCGCAAAAAAATACGCCTATCCTATCGACTACAAGACCGAGGGCTACTACGTTTTGATGAACTTTACCGCAGAACCGTCTATTCCGCAGGAGTTAGAAAGACAAATGCAGATAACAGACGGATTTGTTCGCAAGATGATTTTAAAAAAGGAATAGAAAAATTCCGCAAAAAACACGGAGGTAAAGAGTATGAACAAGGCTTGTTTGGTGGGCAATCTCACTAAAGATCCCGAATTAACCACTACGACGTCGGGAATTTCAATGTGCAAATTTACGCTTGCGGTCAACAGACGTTTTTTAAACGCCGACGGAAACCGCGAAACCGACTTTTTGCCGATAATAGTGTGGAGAGCGCAAGCCGATAACTGCGCCAAATATCTGAAGAAGGGCAACAAGGCCGCAGTAGTCGGCGCTATTCAGGTCAGAAGCTATGACGCTCAGGACGGAACAAAACGCTACGTCACCGAGATAATCGCCGACGAGGTGCAGTTTTTGAGCGCGAAGGAAAGCATAGCCGATCAGGTCTCGGGAGAGCCGGACGAGCCGGCAATGCCGAGATACGAAAAAAAAGCCGAGCTAAAACCCGTTGAGGACGAGGATCTCCCGTTTTAACGCGCGGCAAAAAACAAAAAACATTAATTGAATTTATAGGAGTATAAATATGAGCGAAGTAAAAGACGCCGCAAAACGTCCGATGAAGCGCGTTCCAAAAAAGAAGGTATGCGTGTTTTGTGTCGAAAAGACCGACGAGGCCGACTATAAGGACGTCGCCAAGCTAAAGCGGTTCATCACGGAAAAGGGCAAGCTTATGCCAAAGAGAATGACGGGCACGTGCGCCAAGCACCAGAGAGTCATCGCCGAGGCGGTAAAACGCGCGAGAATCATGGCGTTGCTTCCGTTTAAGGGAGAATAAACGCACAAAACCCAAGCGTTTCGTTATATGTGATAAATATCTTAGGCAGTGAAAAAATCGGAGGTTTTCGGATATAATGAAAAAACATAAAATTTTCAGAATTTTTGCAATCGTCGCCGTCTTATTGACGGCGGTGTTTGTTTTGGCGGCCTGCTCGACGCAGATAAACGTTCCCGGCTCGCTTACCAGACAGTGGGACAAAACCGAACAGGTTCTCTCATACGTCATATTCGGAGTCAAGGACGGCGCAAGAGACGCCGAAATAGGAACAATGGAAATGACGGTCAAAAAATTTGAGGGAGAGACGGCGGCCGTCGGCAAAAAAAGGCTCGACAACTTCACGGGGCATAGAGCGTCTTATCAAATCAACATGCGGAAGGACGGCGTCGACGTCGAGATAAAATCGGAGGTTGCGTTTACGTCGGACGGAGAGTTTTCTCCGCTGTATTCGTATAAATCAATATCCGACGGAGAAAAAGCTTATACGCTGACGACGGAATATATCAAAAAAAGAAGCTCGACCGACTGCCAATGGTCTTATGTCAAAGACGGAGAGACGACAAGTGGAGCGATGACGCTAAAGGGCGTGTTTTATGACAACGAAATGATTTTTGCGCTCGCCCGTTCGTGTCCGCTCGACCAAATCGGCGAAACGATGAATTTTGCCTTTACCGTCGCAAGCCCGCTTGACGACCCGTCAAGCCCGACTCAAATGCGGTTGCAAGCAACCGGCAAAAAGGAAATAACCTATTTAGCGGACGGACAGCCCGAGGCCGAGGTCTCCGCTTACGGACTTAGCTACGTCTCCGCAAACGGCGGTTCCAACGCCTTAGAAATCTATTGTGTCAAGACCTCCGACTTCAAGGTTGACGCAAAGGAAACCTATATCCCCGCCGTCATAAGACAAAACGGCATAGAATACGTCTTTAACTCAAAGGCGTGACAAGATAAAAAATGGCATAGAGCGCAGGCTTTAAGCAATGACGCGACAAAACAAAAGGATAATAATGCGCCTTTACGCAAGGGCGTTACAAAACAAAAAGACAACTAAGCTATAGCTTTGTCGGCGCGCAAGCGGCGTTTTGCGCGCCGGCGATATAAACCTTAATATGTTCTCGTAGCTCAGCGGATTAGAGTGTCAGACTCCGACTCTGAAGGTCAGAGGTTCGAATCCTCCCGGGAACACCATCACTGCACACAGTTTAGTAATATGCCGTGTGCAAAGAAAGTCGCCTTTCGGGGCGATTTTTTCTTCTCAGACAACTTTTTATAGGGTTTTTAACGCTGTTTGCGCCTTTCTCAGACCGTTTGCGTTTGCGCCGCCGATTAGGACTTCAACGCGTTTAACCCGGTAAAAACAAGGTTTTCACATTCCGTTAGGCATTTTAGGAACTATCCGTACAGAGGGATTTGAACATAAGGCTTTTTGCCCTTGTTTGGGGGCGAGTGCCGGTGTTTGAATCCCTTATTCTATGCCCGAAATAAAGGAGTTTTACTTTGACAGAAACTAAAATCAAGCAAATCCGCAGGCTTTTCAACGAGGAACGTCTTGCCGCGGAGCAGATTGCCTCCCGATTCGGTTTCCTCGCTTTTTGGGACAACAAAAAAGCGCCTTGCTTTGAGACGCTAATTCGTTAGGAATAATACTGTTTTCATGTTATTTTTTCGGTATTCTGTCGGGTGGCATAAATTCGTGGATTTGCAAGTCCGATTCTTTCACGGAAATATCGGCTATGTCCTTTCCTGTGTGAAACTCAGAAAATATAACTTGCCACTCTCCGTTTAT
>JAISRB010000109.1 GCA_031273825.1 Clostridiales bacterium | reverse complement strand
TGTGCTCTTCCGATCTTATCGATTGGCGCGACAAGGACGCGGAGCTGATATTTAAGCGCGCCACGAGAAATATGAAAAACGGCGATTTTGTTCTCATGCACCCGACGGCGCACACCCTTGAAGCGTTGCCCGAAATCTTGAAATTTTATAGCGATAACGGCTATAGCGCGGCGACGGTTTCGACGTCGCTCGGATAAGCCCTATAGGAGGCTCCGCGCTTAAGCGGAAAGCCCCCTCAACAAATCGGAAAGGTCTTTTGGCTCTCCCTCCAAAAAGCCCTTGTCGTTAAAGGAATAGGCGGGGGAGGGCGCGGAGTCGTCCGCATTGATTTTGAGATAATACACGCCGTCGGGCGAAACTCTCAGTGAAATGTCGGATAAGCCGTAGGTCGCGGGCTTTGACGGAGTCAAAAGAGAGGGGTCTATCGACTCGACGGTCAGAGAATCCTCAAAAAACGATATGATAAAATAAGGCTTGTTTTGCTTGGCTACGGCGATTTTTTTTAGGCTTCGCGCAAATAAAAACACCGAGCACAGGATTATAGCCGAGCCGATTAGCAGCAGTAAAAAAACCGGATTTATGACGACGGCAAAAATTACGCCGCCGATTACGCCGAACGACGCGCATATGCCGCCCGCGGCGTAGAGCCGTTTTTGGTCGCCCTTTATGCCGTCGAGATTTTTTTGATTAAATTCCGTCGAAACTCTTATCACGCCTTGCCTCCCGGTTGTCATTTGACCTCTATCGTTCCGATATAGAGCGCGTCGGGCAGATTTTGTCCGTTTGCCGACATAACCGCGTCCTTGCCCGCCGCCTTGACCTTGATAAAGAGGTGAGCCATTCCTATGCCCATGTCGATTTTTCTCAAATTTTCTCCGAGTACCATGCCGAGAAAGAAGTTTCGGGCTTTTTTTAGATAAAAGTTATAGGCCGCGCCTGATTTTTCCACCGCCCACGGCTGATTGTTGACCGCGCTCGGGGCGAGTCTCACCGCCTCGATATATTCGTCCGGCTCGCCGATAGCGATATCGGCGGCGTCTACGCGGTTAAAGTCATAGACGCTTCTTGTCGCCGGCCCTTTGGGATAGCCCGCGGTCATAGACAGGACAAACCTCAGACCGTCGCGGCTTCTGTTGTCGGAATTAGGCTTTTTGACGCCCCGCCAGCACGTTCCTATACCCATAGCCTGAAGCTCGAGAGACAGCTGCTGACCGATAAAGCCTACGTTTTCGTTGCAGCCGTCTATGTCCTCGCTATAAAAAGCTATGCAATATTTTGAGCGGCGGTTTTTTATTTCGCCGTCCTTCAAGACGGCTATCTCGAAGCGAATGTCCTTGAATAGGGGAACAAGCCCGAATTTTTTTGTCAAATCCGTTCCGTCCTCCAAAAAATCTATAGTATCGTCGGTATATTCTCTGACCGATTTTCTGCGGTATATCTCTTGACTTAATTTAAAATAATCCTTTTCCATTATTCGTTTCCGCCTTGTTTGTTTTTTTTAGTCCGCTCGGGCTTTCGGCTTAAGACCGGTAGTTTTTTTGCCGTCTTGAACGCCGCGCCTTTAAAACGCGTCGCTTAAATGATATCACAAAACGGCGGCAAGGTCAAACGCTTTGCGTGGGGGGGAAGCGGTTTTATGCGTTTTATGCGTTTGCCGCGAAATAATCGCGGCTTGCGCGTTTTGTATTGAAATTTTTATCGTTTTGTGCTATACTTAATTTATGGATACAAATTTGAAACCGCGCGTCGTCGTCGGTTTGAGCGGAGGGGTGGACAGCTCCGTCGCCGCCGCGCTTTTGCTCGGGCGCGGCTATGACGTCGCGGGGCTTTTTATGCGGAATTGGAAGGAAAAGGACGAGAACGGACGCTGTACCGCGGAGACGGATTTTTTTGACGTCAAGCGCGTCGCCGCCGTTCTCGGCATCGACTATTACGCCGCCGATTTTAGCGAGGAATATTGGGACAGGGTGTTTGTCGCCTTTGTGGAGGAATACAAAAAGGGCGGCACGCCCAACCCCGACGTGCTTTGCAACCGCGAAATAAAATTCGGGCCGTTTGCGGAGCGGGCAAAAAAAATGGGCGCGGACTACATCGCGACGGGGCACTACGCGGCGACCGAGGTCTTAGACGGTCTGACCTTCTTAAAAAAAGCCAAGGACAAGTCAAAGGATCAGACGTATTTTTTGAATCAGCTAAATCAGGCGCAGCTGACGAACGTCTTATTTCCGCTGGGCGGTCTCTTAAAGGCGGAGGTCAGAGAGCTTGCAAAAAAATACGGGCTTGCCGTCGCCGAAAAAAAGGACAGCACGGGCATTTGCTTTATCGGCGAGAGGAAATTCCGCGAATTTTTGGCTAATTACATTCCGTCTAAGCCCGGCGACATCGTGACGGAGGACGGGCGCGTCGTCGGCAGGCATTCGGGCGTGTGCTATTATACCGTAGGTCAGAGGCGCGGACTCGGGCTTGGCGGCGACAGTCTGTCGCAGAGCGAGGGACGCTGGTTTGTCGTCAAAAAGGACGTTCAAAACAATCTGCTTTATGTCTGCCGCGGCGACGACGGGATAATCTACGGCAAGGAGCTATACTGCTCCGGCTTTAACTTCATAACGCTCCGTCCGCAAAAAAACACCCTTCGCGTCTTTGCGAGAATCCGCCACAGACAGCCCGAGCAGGCCGCCGTCGCGGAGTTTGACGGCGACCGTCTGCATCTTGTCTTTGACCAACCGCAGCGCGCTATAGCGAGCGGGCAATATGCTGTACTCTATGACGGAGAGTATTGCATAGGCGGCGGAGTTATAGAATAGTGTGAGGTAAATTTTTTTGCAAAGCTTATGAATATACATATTTCAAAAACCTTAAAAGGCACGGTTGACGGCGTTATCGGCGCGCTCAAACAAAACAGGCGCGACGGAGGGCATCACATAGTCATAGTTCCCGACAACGCCGCGCTGTATACCGAGCTAAAGCTCATGGACGAGCTGAATATCGAGGGCGCGTTTGACATCGAGGTCGCGTCCTTTTCGCGTTTGGCAAAAAAGCGTTTGAGCCTAAAGGGCGTTTTGACGGACGACGGGGCGATGATGGTTTTGAAACGCGTCATAGCCGAAAACCCCGACGCTCTCAAATGCTTTAGGCGGCTTTCGCAATCGGACGGCTTTTTGAGAGAAATTTACGGCCTAATCAAGGACATAAGAAACAACCGCATAGACATAGAAAAGCTAAAAAGCTGCGCCGACGGGCTTGCTCCGCGGCTAAAATATAAGCTTGACGACGTGGTTTATCTCTACGACCGATATATAAAGCGTCTGCAAGAAAAGCACGCCGACGGGCTTAGCTATCTCGAAAAGCTTTATCTGGAAGCGGAAAAGGACGGGCATATAGCGACGAGCAGAATTTACGTCATGCTTTACGACGGCTTTTCGGCCTTGGAATACGACCTCATAGAGAGGCTTGCCGCGCGCGCGGTTAGTATGGACATAGGCGTAGTCCGCAACGAAAACGCGCCGAACGGCGGGCTGTACGAGGCTTGCGACGTCGTCGGCGGACTCCTCGGGAGGAGCGGCGGCGCGGGCGGATATAAGCTGATTGAGCACGAGCCGATTATGAAAGCCGCTTTTAGGCATATAGCCGACAACATTTTTTCTTACTCCTGCCGTGAAAAACTGCCGCTTAAAGACGGCGAAATCAAGCTTATCGAGGCAAAAAACGCGCGGGAGGAGGTCGACTGCGCCGCGCGCGAAATAAACGCGCTTGTCGACGGCGGCATGAGCTACGGCGACGTAGCCGTATTGACGGCGGATTCGGAAAAATATCCGCCTTATATAAAGGCCGTATTCGAGCGGCTGGGCATACCCTATTCGTCGGGCGTAAAGACGCGGCTCTACGGCTGCGCGGCGGTAAAGCTGATAAGGTCGGCGTTCGACGTCAACAGACGCAATTTTTATATCGTCGACGCGCTTGATTTTCTCAAAAACCCCTATTGCGCCGTCGACAAAAAAGCCGTTTACGGGCTTGAAAGCTACTGCGCCGAACGCGGAATCGAATATTTGAGCCGCCCTCTCGACGACGCGGAGCACGAGGCGGCGCGTTTGGCTCTGGTTTCGTCGGTCGCGGAGTTCGGCGGTCTCGGCGCGTTTGTCGGAGCGAGGGAGTTTATCGGTATAATGAAGCGGTTTTTTGAGGTCAACGGCGTTTTGGAAAAGACCCGCGAATTTGTCCTCGACGGGGGCAATACGACGGAGGCGGCCGACTTTCGTTCGCGCTGTCTCAAAAAAATAGACGCGATATTAGACGAGACGGCGAGAGTATTCGACGGCTCGGGGCTGAGGCTTTCCGAGTTTATCGAGCTGTTTTTGTCCAAGGCGGCGGCGACCGACGTCGCGCCCCTGCAGGGGCGGCTCAACGTCTACGTCGGCGGCGTAGACGACCATGTGTTCGACAAAAAGGTCTTGTTTATACTCGGCGCGAATTCGGGCGCGTTTCCTAAGGAGGCGCGGTTTTCAAGAATAATAACCGACGGCGAGGCCGCGCTGTTAAAAAACGGCGGCGTAATATTTGACGACGGCGGAGCCGAGGCGGCTGTTCACGCCGCTACGGTGCTGTCGTCGCCGAGCGAGAGGTTATACATAACGAGAAACTTAGACGGCGGCGCGCCCTCTCAAATATTCGCCATGCTGACGGCTCTGTTTGACGGACTAAAAATCGAAAAGCCGAGGGGCTACGAGATATTAAAGGAGGGCGACGAATTGCAAAAGGCAAAAAATTTTGTCTATCTTGCCTCGCGGCGCGACAACCTTGCCATATCGCTTTTGCCGCTCGTCAGCGATTTGGACGCGACAAACCGCGGTCTGTTCGACGCGGCCTATTCGCTTGTCGGCGAACGCGAAAGAGAGAGACTTTCGCCGCGTATAAGCCAAGCCGTCGGCTTGCGCGGCGCGTCCGCCGGGGGCAAACGCCCGATAAGCGGCGCGGAGGGTCTGTTTTTTGCCGATTCGGTCATGAGGGTGACGCAGGCGGAAAAATATTACGCCTGCCCTTACGCGCACTTTTTGAGATACGGCATAAGGTTAGGCGAGTCGGCGGGCGCGCGCCTCGAAACGAGGGACGTCGGCAACATAATACACGACGCGCTCGACAGATTTATAATAAAGGCAAAGGATATGAAAAGAGAGGCCGCCCTGCCGCTCGCGCAAAAGGCCGCCGACGAAGCCTTAGAAAAGCAAAGCGTCTTTTATAAGCTCAATTCGCCGCAGGGCATAGGCGTCAAAAAACGCATAAAAAACGACATAGTCAGGATATGCGCCGACCTGCACGAATTTATTTTGCAGTCGGACTTCAAGCCGGAGTATTCTGAAATTCCGATATCGCGCGGCGGCGTTCTCGAACCCGTCAGGCTTAGCGGCGGCGTCTATCTGATAGGCAAAATCGATCGCGCCGACGTTTGCGGCGACAGGGTTTCGGTCATAGACTACAAAACCGGCGGCGCGACGGGCGACGTGTTTTCCGATTTATATTACGGCAACAGCCTTCAGCTGTTTATATATCTCCACGCCCTAAAGGTCAACAAAAATTACCGCGCCGCCGCCGCCCTCTACGTCAAGCTGAGAGACAGCTTTTTTAAGGAGGAGGACAACGACGCGCGTTACCGCGCCGAGGGCTGCGTTGTGGACGACAAAAAAACGCTTTTTGAGCTTGACAACGGGCTAAAGCGCGGCGCGGGCAAAAGCCGCGTATTGCCCGTCAAGCTAAAGGAAGCGGAGGGAGGAATAGTCATAGACCCGTCGTCTGACGCGGTGGGCGAGGAGGACTTTGACAGGCTTTGCGCTTTGAGCGTAAAAATGACCGAAAAGGCCGTCGCCGAGATAAAAAGCGGATATATCGCCAAAAGACCCTACAAAAACAAGACTAAGGACGCGTGCAAATATTGCGCCTACGGAGTCATGTGCCGCGACGGCGTAGAATACCGCGACGAATCGGCGGCTATACCAAAGGAAGAGCTGCTAAAAATAATATCAAAGGAGTAGGCAAATAGCCGCGATAAAAAAAATGAGATATGACGACGATCAGAGATACGCCATAGAGACGGACGGCAAGCTGTTGGTGTCGGCCTCGGCAGGCAGCGGAAAGACCGCCGTTTTGACGCGCCGTTTTTTGCGGCTTGTCGAGGACGGCGCGGATATGGAAAGCATTTTGGTTTTGACCTTTTCGGAAAAGGCGGCGGCGGAGATGAAGGAGCGCATAGGCGTATTGCTCGGCGGCTATCTCGCGGAGCTTGACGCAAAAAAGGCGGCGGCTGTTGCCAACGCTTTTTTTAAGGTCAACATATCGACGATTCACAGCTTTTTGCATAAGCTTGCGACAAAATATTTTGTCGAGCTTGACATAGACCCTTATTTTTCGATTATCGACGAGGAGACCGCCGCAAGGCTAAAGGAAAAGGCGTTTTCGGAGCTGTTAAAGCGTTATAACACAAGCGGCGACGCGCTCTATGACGGCTTGGCTTTTTCGCTGTCGGGGAGCCGCAGCGACGCGGGGCTTTTTGAGGCCTTAGAGGAATACCGAACGCTTTTGACGGCGCAGATTGACGACGGCTATGATTTTGACGAATCGCTTAGGCTGTGCAAGGATTATCTGATAGGGAGCATGAGGCGCAAGCTCGGCGAATATCTCGACATATCAAAAAATCTGGCCGACAACTGCCCTAACGGACACGCCTGCGCCGCCGTAGCCGACGAGATATTTTTTAAGCTGCAAAATCTCGCCGAGGCACGGTCGGACGCGGATTTTTGCGCGAGGCTCGAAAGCCTTCAAAAATCAAACGCGCGAATAAGCGTTAAGGACGGCGACGAGGTGTCGGAAGGGCTAAGCGCGCTCAAAAAGCGTTTTAACGAAACGCTGAAGGACTTCAAGGCGCAAGCCGCCGAAATGCCGTCGCTCATAGAACAGGCCGAGGCCGACAGAGAGCTGATATACAAGTTTGTCGAGCTTGAAAAATTTTATTCCGTGGAATATTCAAGGCTAAAGGCCGTCGAAAACAAGCTTGACTATTCCGATCTCGAAAGGTTTGCGGTCAGGCTCTTAGACGACGGCGGCGTCGTAGCCGAGCTAAAGGCGCGTTATAAGCATATCTTAGTCGACGAATATCAGGACACGAGCGCGATTCAGGAGTATATCCTAAGCAAAATAGAAAACGAAAATCTGTTTACCGTCGGCGACGTCAAGCAGAGCATATTCAACTTCAGGCTGGCAGACCCGACGATTTTTTTGGAAAGACAGGCGCGTTATCTTGAGCAATCGTCGGGAAAGGTCAGAAATCTAAACAACAACTACAGAACCTCCGCGCGCGTCGTCGACGTCGTCAACCGCATTTTTTCCGTCGTCATGACGGAAAAAAACGGGGGAGTCGACTACAAAAACCAAGCGCGGCTGATAAGCGCGACAGACTATGCGCCGGAGGAATATACGCCTTATTTTGCCGCGTTTTTTGAGCGCGAAAGAGCCGAAAAGAAATTTGAAGCCGTATACGGACTAAAGGACGACCAAAGCCCGGAGGCGTCGGATTCGTCAAGGGACGAGGGGCTGTATATATCAAAGGTCATAAAACAACTGTTAAACAAAAAAATTTACGTCCCCTCCGAGGGGCGTTACCGTCCCGTCGGATACGGAGATATCGCCGTCGTCGTCAGAAGCCGCGGCGAAAGGGTTCAAAATATACTTTCCGCCATGCGCGGCGCTTGCATACCGCTCCGCGCGGAGGGCTTTTCCGACGACAATTCGCATTGCCGGATAGTCGTAGAAATGCTCAAGCTGATAAACAACCGCCGCGACGACGTCGCGCTCGCCGCAAGTATGCTGTCGTATTTCGGCGGCTTTTCCGACGAGGACCTAAAGGAAATAAGGCTCAACGACCGCGGCTCTAAGGTCTTTTTTGACTGCGTGGAAAAGTATATCCTTGACAAATCGCAATCGGAGACCCCGTCGGAAAGAGAGCGGGCTATACGGCTTAGCGGCTTTGTAGATTATCTTTCGCGCCTCGGCAAAAAGGCCGACGACAGCGACATATACGGCTTGCTTTGCGAGATAGTATACGCGAGCGGCTACGACGCGTTTGTCGGCGAAAAATCGGCCTCGTTAGAAAAATTTATGGAGGGCTTTATCGGCGCGGAGTATTCTCTCGGCCAATATCTCTATGACGCGGACGGCATAAACGTCAAGACGGACGGCGACGGCGCGGCGGGCAATCGGGTGACCGTCATGACGGTTCACGCCTCAAAGGGGCTGGAATTCCCCATAGTCTTTTTGGCCGACGCGGCGCATTTGTTTAATAAGGAACACGAGAGAAAGCCCTATGCCTTTGACAGCTGTCTAAAAATCGGCTTTTATCACAGAGACGCTTTGAGCATGACCCAAAAAAGCTCGATATTCAAGAGGGCTATCAACCAAAAAAAGAACGACGAGCAGATTCAAGAGGAGGCGCGGCTCTTATACGTCGCTCTGACCCGCGCCAAAAATCATCTGTTTGTCACGGCCGGCGGCAAACGCTTTAAGGACGGCGGCGACTTTTTGTTTAAGCGGCGCGCAAGCTTTTTTGACCTAATACGCTACGCCGCATTTTTTGACGACAAGCTGAGAGAAAGCTTTATTTTTCCTTGCGGCGACGGAGACGGCGGCCTTGCCGCCGCGCCGTCCGAGGGCGCGGGAGACAAGGAGCGCGACGGCTTTGACATAGCCGCCTATATCGACAAAAACCTCAAGCCAAAGAGCGCGGTCTTTCCGTCCGTCGTCAAGCAGTCGGCGACGGCGGTCAGCCGTGAGGAATTCAGACTCGACGCGCCGCGCCGCGTATTTGAGCGCGGCAACGCCTATCACAAGGTCATGCAGCACATAAGCTTTGACCTGACCGACGCGCGCGACATCGCGGCCTTTATAGACTCGCTTGCGGACGACGGCGTTTTGACAAAAGCCGAGGCCGCATCCGTCGCGGTTTCCGACATACAAAAATGCCTTAACGGGCCGCTTATCGGCTACGCGCGGCAAAACAGATACGTCAGAGAAAAGGAGTTTATGCTATACGTCAAAAGGAGTGATATCTACGACGGCGGCGGCGACGAAAAAATGTTGATTCAGGGCGTTATAGACCTCTTGATTTTCGGCGCGGACGAGAGCGGAAGCATTATAGTAGACTATAAGACGGGAGCTATAAAGGACGAATTAAAAAGCGTCTACAAAAAACAGCTTGCGGTCTATCGCCGCACCGCGGTAAGCGCGGGAATAAAAATCGACGGAGCGTATTTATATTCGTTTGCCGACGGCGGCTATGAAAAAATAATTTGAACGCGCAAACCGCTTTTGCCGGCCGCTTGCTTTTTATTGCTAAAACCCAAAGAATATGATATAATTATTATGTTAGCGAGGTGAATATTATGAAAAACAATCTAAACGAAAAAATAAAAAGGACGTTGCCGATATTGATAATATTCAGCGTACTGTTCGTCTTAGGAATTCCGGGAATAGTCGTCGGCTTTGTCAACGGTTGGATGCTCTTGGCAATCCCTGGCATAATTTTTGTCGTCGGCGGATTTTTTGGCTTGCCGCTCGGGTGGACGGCCTTCGGAACTATGATAGAATCAAGAAATCTGCTCAACGCTATACTCGACGGCATGACCGATATCGGCGATCTTGCGAGAAGTTACGGCAAAAGTCAAAGGACGATGAAAGCAAGCGTCGTCGTACTGCTGCAAAAACGCTATCTGACGGGCTATAAGCTCAACGACGGGGGAACGGCTCTCGTCGTCATGGAAAAGCCCGTAGAACCGGAAGCCCCAAAAAAGGCCGCCGCATTAAAATGCGCCTACTGCGGCGCAAGTTTGCCGCAAAACGCCGAGGGCGAAGGCGGCGTTTGCGAATATTGCGGCACACCCTTTTTATAGGGCTTACGCGGTCGCGCAAGCCCTGTGTAGGGGAAACGCGCTCGTTACGCCGTAGGCTACACTCGCCGGGTTTCCCCTCTTGCGGCAACAAGCTTGCCGCAATTCACCCCTTTTCGCGCGCTTTGCGCGTCAAGGTGGGCAACCAAAAAGCGCGGTTTTTGGTTGCCCTAAGTAAAGGTGTAGGGCTACGCATAGTCAAAGCGTGCTAAAAGCGCGGTTTTTTTATAGGGCTTGCGCGACCGCGCAAGCCCTGTGTAGGGGAAACGCGCCCGTTACGCATAAGCGCAAGCCCTCGATAGAGGAAATGCGCTGCGATAAGCCGTATATAGGAGGCGGCCATGCTTGAAAAAGAGCTTTTAGACGAAATAAGAGAGCTTGCCTTTCGTCTGTCGGTGCCGATAATCAACGACGAAAGCGCGGCGGTTCTCGCCGCTTGCGTCGCGGACGCGGCAAAAAGGCGGTTTTGCGGGTATTACAAAAGTCCGCCTTTAGCGGAGTATTCCGCGGACGGGAAAGCGGCCGAGTATTCCGCGGACGGGGGAGCGGCCGAGTATTCTGCGGACGGAAGAGCGGCCGAGTATTCCGACGCGCCGCCGTGTTTTAGAATACTCGAAATAGGAACGGGCATAGGGTATTCGGGGCTGTTGATGTCGGAGGCCGCGGCGGCCGCCGCGAGGGCGCGCGCCGAGGGGCTGACCGGACCGCCGCAAATTTTTCTGACGACGTTAGAGCTTGACGCAAATTCGGCGCGGCTCGCCCGCGGTTTTTTTGAAAAAAGCCGAATGGCGGAAAGCATAAGGCTAATCGAGGGCGATGCGGCGGAATTTATCGTCATGACCGATTGCAAATTTGACTTTATACTGCTTGACGGTCCCAAGGCTCAATATGAAAAATTCAGACCCTATCTCGCGGAATTATTAAACGCCGGCGGCGTTATTTTTGCCGACAATATGCGCTTTAAGGGCTATGTCGGAGACGCGTATATCAGACGCAAGCACCGCTCGATAGTGACGGCTCTAAGAGCCTATACGGATAACATAAAGGCCGACGGACGCTTTGACACCGTCGAATACGCGGTCGGCGACGGAGTTATCGCGTCGACAAAAAAGAGCCTTATAAAATAGCGTCAAAGCAAAAAAAACGGTACGGAGGGTCGCAAAAAAATGCCCGAAATATTAGCCCCCGCGGGCAATTTACAAAAGCTCTATACCGCGTTCGCGTTCGGCGCGGACGCGGCTTATATAGGCGGCAACGATTTTAGCCTGAGAGCGTTTTCGGACGGCTTTAGTCTTGACGACACAAGAACGGCGGTCGGATTTGCGCATGAGAGAGGCAAAAAGATTTTTGTAGCCCTCAATATATATCCGTCAAATTCCGACTTCGGGCGCATAAGACAATATCTCTCCGATATCGGCAAAATAGGGGCGGACGGTGTCATCGTCAGCGATTTGGGCGTTTTGCAAAACGCCCTCAAATTTGCGCCGAACGTTCCCGTGCATATAAGCACGCAGGCAAACACGACCAACGCCGAGGCCGTGAGGTTTTATAAGAGCCTCGGCGTCAGCCGCGTCGTTTTGGCGCGCGAGCTTACGCTTGACGAAATCACGGAAATCAGAAACGAGACCGACGGCATAGAGCTTGAGTGCTTTGTTCACGGCGCGATGTGCATGGCCTATAGCGGCAGATGTCTTTTGAGCAATTATCTGACGGGCAGGAGCGCAAACAAGGGCAAATGCGTTCAGGCCTGCCGCTGGGAATACGAGACGGGCGAAGGAGAGGAGCAAGACGGCGGGCGCGGGCTTACCGTGTCCGAGGACGGGCGCGGAACATATTTTATGAACAGCAAGGACTTATGCTTGATAGAGCATATCGACAAGCTGATTGAGGCCGGCATAGACTCCTTCAAAATCGAGGGCAGAATGAAGTCGGAATACTATACGGCGTGCGTCGTCAACGCCTATCGCCGCGCCGTCGACAACTATAACAACGGCGTCGCCGATTTTTGCGCGGGGTTAGCCGACGAGCTAAAAAAGGTCGGCAACAGAGGCTACACCACCGGCTTCTATTTTGAAAAAAACGCCGCCGCGATTAACGAAAAATCGTCTAAGGCGCAGTCGCAATATATCTTTGCCGCTAACGTCTTAGGCTATGACGAGGGGCGCGGCGCGATTGTCGCCGAGCAGAGAAACGCCTTTAGAAAAGGCGACGTTTTGGAGCTTGTGTCGAGCGGCGAAAACTTTTTGAAAGCCTTTACCGTCTCGCGCATAGAGGACGAAAACACCAACGGGATAGAGGCAGCGTCGCGTGTTCAGCAGAGGCTTTTTATCAAGTCGGATATCAGAGCCGAAAAATACGACGTACTCAGAAAGAAAAAGGACGGGCAGTAGACGCGGCGAGGGCTAAGGCGGCGGCAAAAAAGCTTAACGGACGGTAATATGATAAAGAGATTTCTTATAACTATAGAATACGACGGGGCTAACTATTCGGGCTGGCAGCGGCAAAAAAACGGGCTTGCCGTTCAGCAGGTCTTGGAGGAAGGGTTAGAGGCGGTCTTGGGCGAGCCGATAACCGTATTCGGCAGCAGCCGAACCGACGCCGGCGTTTGCGCGTCGGCGCAGACCGCGCATTTTGACAGCCGGACGCGAATCGCGCCCGAGCGCATTCCCTTTGCCGTCAACGGCGTTTTGCCAAAGGATATAAGCGTCAAAAAATGCGTCGAGACCGCGCCCGATTTTCACGCGCGGTTTTCAAACAAAATCAAGACGTATGTCTATAGGCTTTACGTTTCGGAGGTTCGGCGGCCTCTCTATGACGCATACGCGTTTTGGCAAAAAAAGCCCCTCGATATCGCGGCCATGCGCCGCGCCGCGGGCGTTATGGAGGGAACGTATGATTGCAAATGCTTTCAAAGGGCGGGAAGCCCGAGCGGCGACACGGTCAAGACGATATATTCCGTGACTGTCGGCGAGCTGTCCGACGGTCGCCTCGATATAACCGTGTCGGGCGGCGGCTTTTTGTATAAAATGGTCAGAACGATGGCGGGAACTCTGCTCTATGCGGGGCTTGGCAAGCTGTCTAAGGAGGATATATTGCAAGCTATAAAATCGGGAGACGCGGCAAAAACCGGCAAGACCCTGCCTCCGGAATTTTTGTGCCTGACGGGAACGGAATATATTTAAGGCGGGGAAAACGCGTCAAAACGCGTTTGCCGAGGCTTAGTGAAAACCTTGCGCGTCAAATCCTTGCCTCCCCAAAGCGGCATAATCGGAAAAGCGCGAAAATTTTTTTTGAAAACGGCTTTTTTTGGTTGACAAAAAACTCCCGATATAGTATTATATTTTAGCGCGTTTGTGGCGGGGTGTAGCGCAGTTTGGTAGCGCACGTGGTTTGGGACCATGGGGCCGGGAGTTCGAATCTCTTCACCCCGACCATATTAAGCTTTAGTTTATAAAAAAAAGTCTGTCATGCGTGGGCCTTTAGCTCAGTTGGTCAGAGCGGTCGGCTCATAACCGATTGGTCCGCGGTTCGAGTCCGTGAAGGCCCACCAAAAAACTTTTTTTTATCCGAACGCCCGTCGGAAGCCCGGGCGGTTCAAGGTCAGATTTATTGTGGTCCGGTAGTTCAGCTGGTTAGAACGCTAGCCTGTCACGCTAGAGGTCGAGGGTTCGAGTCCCTTCCGGATCGCCATTTTGCGCCTCGATAGCTCAGTCGGTAGAGCAGGAGACTGAAAATCTCCGTGTCGGTGGTTCAATTCCGCCTCGAGGCACCACTATTCTATATTGGGTTAGCGTCAACGCGCTATGGCAATCAGCCGTATAGCTTTCCCACCAAAAAAGACGTCAGTCTTTCGGGTAATAATTTTGCCGCAAGCGTTATCAGCGCGTAGGCTCTTCCTCCGACGGTACATACCGGCGGATTTTTCTTTTGTGAGAGCTTAAATATTTGTCTTGCGATAAGCGTCGCGGGCAGTCCGTTTTCCTCGTCGCGTTCCATTCTCGCGACGGATTTTTTTATGCGGTCGCCGTAGGCCGCGTCGTCATAAGGGTTTTTTTTGCGCCCCGAGGTAAACCGCGTTTTGACGTCGCCGGGCAATACCGTCGATACGGTTATTCCAAAGGGCTTGACCTCTTGTCTCAACGCGCCGCTAAAGGCCGATACGGCGGCTTTGGTCGCCGAGTAATAGGCCTGAAAGGGAATAGGCAGTCGTCCCGCCACGGAGCCGACGTTTATAATCGCGCCGCGTCCGCGGCTCCGCATATATGGAATTACGCGTTTCGAGGCGTAAGCCGTGCCAAAAAAGTTTACGGCGAATATTTTTTCGGCGTTGCCGTTCGGGGTGTTTTCAATCGAACCCGATATGCCGATTCCCGCGCAATTTATCAGAATATCAATTGCGTTTTCGGCGGTATAGATTCGCTCTATCGTTTGCTCTACGGCCTCCGCGTCCGAGACGTCTGCGCACGCGTTTTTTATGCCGCGGACGTCCGACGGCGTTCTCGATATGTTATAGACCGTAAAGCCCTTTTGCAAAAAAAGCTCGGCCGCCGCCTCGCCTATTCCGGCGGACGCTCCCGTTATTATTACCGTTTGAGGCATATATTACTCCTTTATTTCCCTGATGATATTTGGGTCTTTGATTTTTTTGTCGTCGGCGAGCAACAGCATTTTTGATACGACCTCGGCGGTTTTTGGATTGTCGTCGATAAAGTTGAGAAACAATTTGTTTTGCGTCGAGTCGTTTATCGTCATAATGTTTAACGCGCCCGAAAGCTGCTTGTAGGCGTTGCCGGAGTTTAGGTTGACGGCATATTCGCCGTATGCGCCGTCTATGAGAATATGCCGGCCTTCTATCCGCGCGTTGCTCAAATTTAGCAGGTCTATGATTGTCAGACAGATTTGCCGTCTTACCTCCGTCGTCGACAGCGATTCCTCAAAGTCGTAGCCGAGCGGGTGAGCCGTCGAGACTATAAGGTCGATATCGCGCATGACCTCGGAAAATATTTTGTCCCCGATATCCTTTAGCGGAATGATTTTCAGCGCGCCCGTTTGGTCGGCCTTGCGGTTTAGAAAGTATACGGAGGAAATCGTCGGGTGGTCGTCAAACGACGAATAACCGAAATCCCATACGCCGAACAACACCGCCACAAGGTTTTCCTTATAATAAACCTTTTGAAGCCCGATATCCTCTCCCGTGTGCCAGCCTCGGTTTTTTGCGACGGCGACGGCTTTTTGCACGTCGATTTGATGACCCTCATAGCGGTTTGTCTTATTCGCGCCGATTTCGTCGGCGGTTTTAGGATAAAACTCCCTGAACGCCTGCTTAAAGGGCTGACGGATTTTGTTTTCTAATAGGTATTTTTGGACGGCTTCCCACCGTTTGAGGTTAAAAAAGTCTAAGGGGTGGGCGATATACGCTTTTTCCGCCGTCTCTTTTTTCCCATCGAGCGAAACAAAGCCGCCGCCGTCAAAGCCGATGATTTTTTTATCCGCGACATAAAACAGCGTTTTTAATATCTCTCTGACGACGGGGTTTCCGGCAATCCGCCTCAGTTCGTCGATAGAAAACGCGGACTCGCGCTCCATCGCGCTTTCAAGCGATTTGACGACCCTTGACGATTGTCTGTTTAAAGACGGAATTTCGGCTTTCATTTCGGCGATATATTTATCGGATTTGAGCCTTGCGGGTATTGCCGACAGCTCCTTTCCGTCCTTTACCGCCAAAACTGAAACCTTGAAACGGTCGTTTATTTGCAGTGAAACGTCTATGCCGTCAATGTTTTTAGGCGTGAAATACGGCGCGATTTTGTGCGCCTCATTGCTTTCCATATACCAAACAAAGCGATCCGCGTCCTCGTAGCCGGCGGTGCGCGCAATGTTTTCCAAGGCGATTTCGCAGGATTTTTTTTCGCTCGCCTGTCTTTGCGCCCCGAATTGCTTTGACTCGAGCAGAAACCTCTGCACGGTCTCGTAGCGCGTCCTTATATCGTCGTCTCCGTCAAGCGGAATAAGGGAATAGCACAGCAAAAACTCCTTGTTTCTCGTTTCGCCGATTTTGTCCAAGCATTCCTTTGCCGTCAGCTTTCCCGTCAGCGCGTCCGAAAACCTTTGGGCGCGCTTGTGCATGTTTCCGACGGTAATATATTTTGCGTTTTCATAGACCGTGTCAAAGA
>JAISRB010000093.1 GCA_031273825.1 Clostridiales bacterium | reverse complement strand
GTCCAAAAGGACGCTGACCTTAAACATTCTGCCTTCCATAAAAACACGCCTCCGCAAATTTCATCTTTTATATTATACCACCTACACGTAAAAAAAGTCAAGGCATTGTTTGTTTTTTTTGACTGCCCCCCGCGCAAGCCTTTTTTAACGCTGTTCCTCAAATACGCTTACCGTAAAAATTTTGCCGTCGTTTTGCGTCACGCTCAAAAGGTTTTTTTTTAGGTCGGCGGCGACCTCATAATAATCGCCGATTATTATACTTAAGGCGGCGGCGAAAGCCTCGCCCTCTATTCCTTTTTTTATGCGGTTTTTTCGCCTTTCCTCTCCGGCGGCTACCGCGGCGTAGCTTTTCATATAAAATCTCTCTCCTATGCCGCCGTCGTCTGGCTTTCCGCAAAAAAAGCTAACGGCGGTTGTTTTTTTAGGCGGCCTGCTTAATTGAAAATGAAATATATTATAGTTTATATCATTTATGATGATATGTCAATCATCTTTTTTCAAAATAATTGAAAAAGGCATATATTTAGGTTAATATGTCCGCATACTATCTAAAAAAAAGGGATTGCGGCAATCTGCCCGAACGGCGATTGGCGCAAGTAAATCGAAAAAGGGAAGCTCGTGAATAGATTGAGAGAATTGAGAAAGGAAAAAAACTTGAGACAAATAGACGTCGCAAGGCTTTGCGGCGTAGCCCCGGCGACTTATTCTTATTGGGAAAGCGGACACAACAATATCAAAACGGAAAATCTGTTTTTTCTCTCGGAATTTTATAACGTCAGCATAGATTATCTCTTAAACAACAATCCGCTGTTTAACGGAGATGAAATTCAGTTTTATATGTTTAATCAAGCCTTAAAAGAAAACGGCGTCACCCCCGCCGCCGTCTCTAAGCTGTCAAAAAGCCAAATAAAAATCATTTCGGATTTGATAAAAAACTTTTCCTGACAAAAAAGCCGCCGCCGTTTTTTTGCGGCGGCGGCCTTTGAAAAGGCTTTTTTTTTATAAAAACGCGCCCTATAGCCTCTATCTTATTTTATGTTTTTGTTTATTCTGTTTAAAATCTCGTCTATTTTTTTGCTTTCCTCGTCGGCGGCCTCGGGCTTAGCCGCGACCTTTTCGCTCAAACGGCTAAAGTCATAGGGCATGGCAATCGGCACGCCCAAATCTATAGGCGCGAGCGTCTCGACGGGCGCGTTTTTTTCAATTGCCGCCGCTTTTTCAATTGCGCTTGTTTCGGCGACCGCAACTGTTTCGGCGGATTCGTCCGCCGTCAAAGGCAAGCAGGCCGTCTCTCCGCTCTCCTCCTCTATCAGCCGCGTCAGGCGGTAGGCCTCGGACGAGCGGGCGTATTCCTCGGGGTCGATATTTTTTGATTTTAAATCCTCGTCAAAGGCGAGGCTGATGCCTAATTCGTCGGTCGTAGGGGTCTCGTCGTCTTTGTCGACGGGCTTTGACTTTGACGCGTTCGCCGCCGCTATGGCCGCCAAAAAGACGAACGCCGCGCCGCAAACCGCCAAAACCGCCGCTATCAGATATAGCATGACGGGGGAGGCGTCGGCTCTAAGCTGCATAAAGAGATATCCCTCCGTCGGCGAAAAGAAAACCCTTGTTATTACGCCGCAAAAGATATATATAGGCGCGGCGGCGACAAAGGCTATGGCGCAAGCGGCAAAGCCGAGCTTTGAAGCCTTTTTCCCCGCGTCGGGCGACGACGAAAAATCTTTGTAGGCCGTCAAAGACAAGAGCAGCCACAACGCCAAAAGGACGACGAACGCGCCGTAGAAGGCTATTCCCAAAGGGTTGGCGCGCGCGCCGCTCCCCGGGATAAGCCCGTAAAGCACGGCGTACATGACAAAATTTAATATGAAGGAAACAAAAAACAAGGCGGCGGAAATTTTTGCGCCGTTTTTGTTTTTGTGATATAACGAGAGAAAAAACAAAAATAAAGCTCCCGCCGAAACCGCCGAATATACGTTTATTACCGCCGCGAGGGCTATGTATACAGCCGCCTCCCTAACGTAGCCGGAAAGGTCTCTTTGCGCGGCCTTTTTGGACGGGACAAGCAGCGCGGACATGCTCGCCGCGCCGTAAATCAAAAGCGTCGCCGACACTCCGAAATATCCGTCGCCGAGCGCGTTCAAAATATTTAACGGGTTTGCGCCGTCAAATATCGAGGCAAAAACGCCGTAGCTCGACGACAAAACGAGGTTAAAGACATAGGCGGTAAAGACGTTCAAAAATATAAACAAAAAACCGCTCTCGGACTCGGCCCGATTGACGGCGCAGAACACCGTGTTTAACACCAAAAGCGCGAGGATAAGCGACAAAAAAACGCCGCCGCCGCCCGTCGTTTGCGCGCCCGACGCAACCCACACGAACGCCCCTAAAAGGGCGGCCGCGACGGCAAAAAAGCAAGCTAAAAGCTTTTTGTTTTCTTTAAAAAAATTCATGCGTTGACACCTCGCTCGGTTTGTTTATTTGTCGGTTTATTCAATCTCTATTGCGGCTTGCCGGTTTATTCAAGCCGTTTTGTTGGGTCTGTTTGCTTATTCGCCGGCCTTGGAGCCGTCTAATAGACCGTCATGCGCCGGCTCCCCGTCAGAAACCGTTTCGGCGGCTGCAGCCTCCTCGGGCGGCTCTATGCCGGAGGCCGCGCTTTCTTGCACCTCCCCGGTTTCGACCGGCGGAGTCTCTTGCAACTCGCCTTCCTTAGCCGTATCGGCCGTCTCCGTCGGCAAAGCCTCCGCGGCCTTTGCAACGTCCCCGCCGTCCGTCACGGACGCTTGCGCGCCGCCGTTCTTTTTGGCTTTTTGCAGCTTTTTGGCTTGCTTTTCTTGAAACTTCTCGAGGTATGACGGGTCGGCTATCAGCTTTTCGCGGTTATACGTCTTGACGACGTATATCAAAAGCGCGACGGAGAGAGCCGCCGATATAAAATAAAATACGTCGACGGTCTCCTGCGGCAGGGTTTTTATTCCGTTGACAAACAGCAACGCCATGTCGAGGGCAAAAACCGAGACGACGGCGTTTTTGACGTATATTTTGCTCATGTAGCTTTGGCTTTCCTTTCCGCTCTTGAATATATTGCCGCCGATCAAAAAGACTACCGACGCGATAAACATTATTGCGATGACAACCGCCGCCGTCGACGTAAAGGTAAAACGGAAAAACGGTATGAGAGAGATTCCGTATGCCAGACCGCTAAAAAACATCAGCGCGGAGGCTATTTTTGCCGCAAAATTCTTTTGCAGCAACAAAATCTGCGTAAGCTGCACGATAAGCGCGGCCGTCGCAAAAAACATATAAGCCGGATTTAGCTCGGCGTTGACCGACGCGCCGCCCGACATCAGCTTGACGCCGTCGCTTTGCCCCACGGCGATAAATATGACGCATTGCGTAAACAAAATCGACGCCATGACGATAAGCGCGATTTTGATTTCGTTCATAAAGGTATAAAACTCCGCCATGAAGTCCTGCAGGTCGTTTTTGTCTTTGCGCTTTTTGACAAGCCCGACGCTAATCCACACGATCGCCGATATGCTGACGACAAGATAAAGCGTCGTGACGACGTTAAAGACGTTGACGTTGTTGTCATAAAAGATTATCAAAAAATCTACCGCCGCAAAGAGGTCTAAAAGCACGACAAAAAGCCTATCGTGAAGATATTTTGTCAGGCGCGAATATTGATAGAATACGACGGTTATCAGAACGACCGCCGCAAAAAACGCCTTGAAGGCGACGGTCACGCCGCCGAATCCGCCGAAATTGGCGTCTAAATAGTTCAACAGCATAGAAAAGAAAAGCACGATAAACAGCGTCGCAAACGCTATCAATACAAATTTGCCCGTCTTTTCCTTCCAAACCCGGCTCAACGATTTCATAATAATATCCTCTTTTTTATTTTATACCGTTATTCTTTTCATATTGTAGCATAAATAAGCAAAAAAAACAAGAAATTACAAGGTTTTTTTTAAAACCGCGGTTTATAGCCGCAATTACCGCCGAACAGCCTATTCTCCGCAAGCGGCGGCAAGCCCGTAAGGCGGAGAATATTTTTTTTGAAACTCCGCTCATTCGTTTGACAAGAAAAAACGGATATGCTAAAATATTAGAGTTAGATAACGCTAACGATATGCATTTAGTATTCCACGGGATTGGCCTATTCTAAGCTATATCAAAGGACGGACGCGGGCGCGGCAAGGCAAATATAAGCGCAAGACAAAACGCGGAAAGAATAAAAAAATAAAAAACCTTTTTTAGGAGTGTGATTTAAGCTATGGCGACAATTTTAGTTTATTGGACGGGAACGGGCAACACCGAGGCTCTGGCCTTCTCGATAGCCGACGGCGTAAAGCAAGGCGGCGGAGCGTGCGAGGTCGTCAAGGTCTCCGACGCGGATTTGCAAAAAACCGCGGCCTATGACAAAATCATTTTGGGCTGTCCGGCTATGGGCGCGGAGGAATTGGAAAACACGGAATTCGAGCCGTTCTATTCGGCCTTAGAGCCGCTTTTAAAGGGCAAGACCGTCGGGCTTTTCGGCTCGTACGATTGGGGCGACGGCGAATGGATGAGGCTTTGGCAAAAGCGCGCCGAGGACGCGGGCGTCAGCGTCTTAGACACGCTGATAGTACAATCGGCGGAGAGCGGAGCCGACGAGACGATAGCCTTCGGCAAAAAATTCGCTTAGAAAAAAATCCGTTAAGCGTTGATTATACCGATTATTTTATTTGCCGCGTTGTCTAATGTCGAGTCGTTTTTGACGCGCGCGTCCGACAGCCCCTCATACAGGGGCTTTCTTTCGTTGTAGATTTCTAAAAGCGGCCTCCCGCGCGACAGCGGACGGCCGGCGGTCGGCAAAAGGTTGAGGTCTCTTTCGATATAGATTATAAGGGCGTTTTGCTTTAACGCCCGATAGTTTTCGGGTCTCAGCAATATTCCGCCGCCGCACGATATGACCGCGCCGCTTTTTTTGCCGGCGGCGGCGGCGGTTTGCGATTCTAAGTCTCTGAAATATTTTTCGCCGTAGTTCCTAAAAATCGACGGTATAGACTCGCCGCGTTTGCTCTCTATCTCCGCGTCCGTGTCGACAAATTCGCGCCCCGCTCTCTCGGCGACAAGACGGCCTATCCGGCTCTTGCCGCAGCCCGGCATTCCGACAAGCACGACGTTGCGCTTGATTTTTATCATGTCGTTTGTGACGCGCTCTATCGACGCGTCGTCAAGCTTACGCCCCAAAAAAAGCTCGGAGGCGTATTTGGCCTGCGCTACGAGCATCATCAGCCCGTTGCAATATTTGATTCCCCTCTCCTTAGCCAAAAAGCCTATTTTTGTTATCAGCGGATTATAAATCACATCTACAACCGCCTCTAACTTTTTGAATTTTGTCAGGTCAACGAGGCATTCGCCGTTTTCGGGATACATTCCGACGGGCGAGGCGTTGATTATAATGTCCGCGTCGCCGCAATGAGCCGCGTAATTGTCATAGCTTACGACGCCGCGCCGCGATACGACGGCGATTTCGCCGACGCCTAAGCCGTTTAGCGCGGCCCTTACCGTCGCCGTCGTGCCGCCGTCGCCGAGTATGACGGCTTTTTTGCCGCGAACGTCGATGCGATTGTAATTCAAGAGATATTCAAAGCCCTCTATGTCGGTGTTGTAGCCCTTTAGCCGCCCGTCTCCGTCCGCGACGATTGTGTTGACCGCGCCGCAAAGCCCGACGCTTTCGTCGGTTTCGTCGAGATATTGCAAGACCGTCTTTTTGTATGGTATGGTGACGTTAAAGCCGATATATTTTTCGCTCCTCAAAAACGCCTCTATGCCGTCCTCCGCGAGTTCCTTTAAGACGTATTCATACGCGCCGCCCGTCAACAATTTGTGAATGGGCGCGGAATAGCTGTGCTTCAGCGTCCGTCCGATTAAGGCGGCGGTTTTTTGTCCGTCAAAATTCGTCATTTACGTTATTCTCCGGCAGGTCGGAAATCTCTCCGTAGCCGCCTATAAAGGTTATGCCGTACGCGCTGTTGGTCAGCTCGCGCAGCACGTCCAAAATTCCCGAGGTTTTGAGGTCGGCCTCAAAGTCAAAATAGAACATAAATTCATATTCGGTTTCCGCGACGGGGCGGCTCTCAAGCTTAGTCATGTTATAAGACGCGAATTTCTTTAAGAAATTCAGCAGACTGCCGTTTGTGTGCGGAAGCGAAACCATTATGCTTACCTTGTCCGCGCCGGCGTATACGGCGAGTTTTTTTGACACGCAGATAAAGCGCGTATAGTTGCCGTCGTCGTTTTGAATGTTTGAGCGGACTACGTCCATGCCGTAGAGCGGAGCGCACTTTTCGGAGGCTATCGCCGCTATGTCGCGCCTGCCCGACTCCTTG
>JAISRB010000024.1 GCA_031273825.1 Clostridiales bacterium | reverse complement strand
CTCGACTCTCGCGGCGACGGCCATGGCAAGCTCGTCGGCCAAAATTCCCTCGTCGGGATATTCGTCGAGAGGAATAACGTCGCCCCCTCCGCGATATGTAATGTCAGCAAACGCCTTGACCCTTTGCGCCTGACCGAAGGATATTTCAAATAAGTCGGCTATGTCGGCGGTTATATGCCCCCCGCCGAGAGAAAAGCCGTTTAAGGCGAGGATTCCGTCGCCTCTCAAGAGGGCGACCTCCGAGGCTATATAGCCCGCGTCGGCAAATAAAACATAGCGGTCTCTCTGCTCGGGCGCAAAGAGATACATTATCTCGGCCCAGACAGACGAAACAAACTCGGCCTCTATGCCCGCCGCGTTTAATATCGACTCGATTTCGCCGATAAAGGTTTTTTTGCATCTGACATAAGACACCAACGCCTTGATTTTGTCGGATACCGCGCCGCGCGGCTCGATGATTCTCTTGTTGTCGGCGAGCAAAAAATAGACGGGCGCGACGGTTATGTTGGCGTAAGCGTCGTCGTCGGGAAATTTTTCGCCTTTTTTGAAGAGCAAGGCTATTTCGTCGCCGCTTATCTTTCTCGGCTTTTCAAAAAACAAAACCGATTCCTTGCATTCCGCATAACAAAACTGCGCCGGAACTCCGACAAAAAGCTTTTTTATGCCGCTCCCCGACGCCGATTCGGCGCGCGACACCGCCGAAAGCACGGCGGCTTTTATTTCTGACGGGTCGAGCCACGCGCCCTCATAAAAGCCCGAATACTCCGCCTCGCCCGTGCCGCAAACGGATATATGTTGACCGTCTTTTTCCGCGACGGCGGCGCGTATTTTTTCCGAGCCGACGTCGAGAACGGCTACGCGGTCATTCTTTGGCATTTATATTCTCCTCTTTCGATTTTTTCCGACCGAAAGAAATCAAAAAATTACTTGTCTATAATTATACCCTACGGCGCGGCGGTTTGTCAATAAAAAACGCGCGTATTTCGATTTTACACGCAACCAATGTTTTCCGCTTGCGTTTTAGGGCGGTTTGCGCCGCCTGACGGCGGTTTTTTTATGAACGCTCTATGCGCGTTATGGCGTTTCTCAGCTTCAAAAGACAGCCGTTGATTATGTCGGTTTCTTCCTTTTGCTTATAAACCGGCTTTGCGTCGGCAAGCATCGCAAAAATCTGTCTCAGCGTCGCGAGCGACGTGCCGTCTCCGCACACTACGCCGACATTTTCCTCTATTTCCTTGAGTCTTTGTCGTCTTATTTCTCTTTGAAGCCCGTCGGTCTCGTTTGCAAAACGGTATCTTTGCGCGTCACGCTCCTCGTTCAAAAGCTCCTCTATCAGCGCGGAGGCTTTCTTTAGGGCGAGGTTTCTTTCCGCGTCGGTCGGAACGTCGGCCCGCGCCGCAAGGTCGAGCGCGTCGACAAAGCTATGAAAGCCGTCGACCGCCGCCGCATAAAGCGACAAATATCTCATTCTCAAAACATATCTCAATATTACGCCTATAGACAACGGCAAAAGCGCGGCTATGCCGAACGCCGCCGCCCCGTTTGACAGCGAAACCGCCGAAACCAAAAGGAAAGCCGAAAAAACAACCGCGTCATATAAATCAAAGCAGGTCTTTTTTTTGACGCTTATGTATTTGGACTTGAGCGTGTCGGCCTCGGTGATAAAAAGGCTCGGCCGCCCCCCTCCCGTCTCAAAGTAGGCAAAAACCTTTTTTTGAACCGAAAGCGGCATTGCGGGCAGATATTGCTTATAAAAATAGTTGAGGTTGTTCTTGCCTATTTTGCCGTTTTTTTCGTCGGAGAGATAAGCCGCCGCCCTTTGAAAGGCGTCGCGGTAGGACTCTATTTCCTTTCCCGAAAAAATCAGGGCGAGGACAAACATCGCCGCGATTATTATCAAAAACAAAAAGTACAGCAGTCCGGGTTGAACGTTTGAATAGAAATGTTTTAAGCTATCGTAAAAAACGTTAAAAAACTCCCTCATAAAACCCCCTTTTTATCTTTCCCGATATTTTTTATCTTAGTTAGATTAAGTATATCAAATATGCAAAAAAAAATCAATCGATTTCGGGGCTTGTCTAAAAATTCGACGCCGAAAATATTTTATAAGAATTTTTGCGCTTTTCAAGTCGTTTCGACCGCCGCGCGCTCCCGTTCGGCTCTCTCTATTCCGGCTATCGCAAGGCTCAATTCGAGGCGTTTTTTCATAATCGCGCAATAGACGGGGTTGGTTTTGTCTATGTCCCCCTCGTGAATGACCGAATTGGCGGCGCAGCCGCCTCCGCAAAAATATTTGGCGAAGCACGACGCGCAGCCGTCCTTGGTATAGACGTTTGACGAACGGAATTTTTTTGATATTTCCCCGTCAAGGTCAAATTTATCGCCCTCTAAGACGTTGCCCATCAGGCAGCCGCCGACGCCTATAAACTGATGACAAGGATAAACGTCGCCCGACGGAGTCACCGCGACGTATTCGCCGCCCGCGCCGCAGCCGTTGAGCCGCTTATATACGCAGGGGCCTTGCTCGAGATCTATCATAAAGTGAAAGAAATTAAACCATTTGTCCGTCCTTCTGCGCTTGATATATTCTGCGGCAAGGCTCTCGTATTCGGCAAAAACGGCAGGCAAATCCTCCTTTGTCACCGCAAGCGGATTGCCGTCGGCAAGAACGACCGGCTCTACGGATATCTGATCAAAGCCCAAATCGTTGAGCCGCAAAATATCCTTGCAAAAGTCGAGGTTGGCGCGGGTGAACGTTCCTCTTATATAATACCGCCGGTCTCCCCTCGCCGCCCTAAACCTTTTTGCGTTGGCCGCGACCGTGTCAAAGCTGCCGCGGCCTCCGGCGGTCTTTCTCAAAGCGTCGTGGGTCTCCCTGCGCCCGTCGAGGCTTATGACGACGTTTTCCATATTTTTATCGAGATATCCGACGGCCGCGTCGTCGAGCAGCAGACCGTTTGTCGTCATAGTAAAGGAGACGTTTTTACCCGCCGCGCCGCACGCCTCCCCCGCGTAGTCGACA
>JAISRB010000079.1 GCA_031273825.1 Clostridiales bacterium | reverse complement strand
TTCACCGACCGCTATCCACCGTTCACCGACCGCCGACCGCTATAATACTCATACGCCTCGCGCGTCAACCCGGTCATATCCGCGGTTTTTTCCGACACATACCGATAGTTGCGCTCTAAGCTATTCCAAAAAGCCCCGTCTATATCGAGTCTTGCGGCGCGTCTAAGCCCGTCGACCCCCTCATAGTCGCGCTCCGCCTCTGTCTTGTCGGCGAGATAGACTATTTTGCCGAGACTCGTCATGCCGGGTTTTGCCGTGGTGTGATATCTCACCGCGTCGATTACGGCCTTGTCGCTCACAGCCAAAACCTTTTTGGCGATCTCCGCTCCCAAAAATTGATGCAAAACGGGTTTTGACGTTCCGCTCGGCGCATAGTATTCCGAATTGCGCAATTTTTCATAATACCCGCGCCCCATGCTTGCGCCGTCTACGCGCCTTAGCCACGTCTCCGCAACTCTATATACGGTATTCCCGCCGTCCTCTCCGACGGCCTCAAAGGAAATTTCCTTTGCCGCGTCGTGCAACAGAGCCGACAAAAACACCTTGCCCGAGCTTAGCCCCGCCCGTTCGTTATATTCGGACGCGGCGATAACCGCGCGCTTGACGTGACCAAAAAGCCCGTCGCCCGACGCCGCCCTCACAAACCGCAGATACCGCCTAAACCGGCGGTACATGCCGTCCTTGACTATAAGCTCGATAACGCCGTCGGGCAAAAGCCCCGCAGCCGCCGCCGTATCGCCCAGCTCCAAAAGCGTCCTTATCTTGTTTGACGATATGTCGGGAGCGTCAATGCGCGATATCGATACGCGCGCGCCGTATTCGGCTCTAAGCCGCGCCGCCGTCCCGACGACGTCCGGATAGCCCGGACGGTCGATTGCGATTATCGCCGCCGTCTCAAAAATCCTTTCGGGATTTTTCCACGACGGCATACCGCTAAGAGCGTCGCCGCCCACTATATAATAAGGCTCGCACCCTAAATTTGCCCCGGCTATCTTGGCGACGACCTCAAACGTAAAGTTGTTTTTTTTATCGTTGTACTCGATATCTGAAATTTCGGCGGGTATGTCCGCGAGCGCGGCGGTCAGCAGTTTTTTTCGCTGCAAAAAACTGCCGCCGGTTATCCGCTTGTGCGGAGGGTTATAGGACGGAACGACTATCAATTTGTCTAAGCCGTATTCCGCGACGACCTTTTTGCATATCTCGGCGTGTCCCTTGTGCACGGGGTCAAACGCGCCGCCAAAAATTCCGATTTTCATAAGCATATATATTATACCAAAAAAAACCGCTAAATCAATGAATTTTTCGACATTTTTTATTTTTTGTTTTTTTGTCCTCTTTTTTGACGGTTTTTTGCCGGATTCGCCGCCGTCCGGCAAAATTGCAAAAAAATAATTTTTGAACCTCTATTTAACTTGATTTATTTGCTTTTTTTTGGTATTATTTTTATGCTGCTTTATATTTGAGTTTTAAATACCTCCTCAAATTAAGGCAAAACACGAGGAATTAAACAAAAGGAGTCACATATATGTCAAATCAATTAACCTCTAACAAAAAAGTTTTGCAGTTCATCGACGAAAGCGTAAAGCTCACCAAGCCCGACAAGGTGGTTTGGATCGACGGAAGTCAGGCTCAGCTCGACGCTCTGACAAAGGAAAGCTTAGCCTTAGGCGAGCTTATCAAGCTCAACGAGGAGCTGCTCCCGGGCTGTTATCTCCACCGCACCGCCGTAAACGACGTGGCGAGAGTCGAGCACCGCACCTTTATCTGCTCTAAGAAAAAGGAGGATTCCGGCCCGACCAACAACTGGATGGAGCCTAAGGAGGCCTACGCCAAGCTGTCCGAAATATTTGACGGCTCAATGAAGGGCAGAACAATGTACGTAATTCCCTACTCGATGGGCGCGATAGGCTCGGAGTTTTCTAAAATCGGCGTCGAGCTTACCGACTCAATATACGTCGTGCTCAACATGAATATCATGACGAGAATAGGCAAAAAATGCTTTGACGTTCTCGGCGACAGCAACGATTTTGTCAGAGGCTTGCACTCTAAGGCCGACATCGACGAGGAAAAGCGGTATATCTGCCACTTCCCCGAGGACAACACGATCTGGTCGGTCAACAGCGGATACGGCGGAAACGTTCTGCTCGGCAAAAAGTGTTTTGCTCTGCGCATAGCCTCCTTTCAAGGCAAAAACGAGGGCTGGATGGCCGAGCATATGCTCATTTTGGGAATTCAAAAGCCGAACGGCGAAACCAAATATATCTCCGCGGCCTTTCCTTCGGCCTGCGGCAAGACAAACCTCGCCATGCTCATTCCTCCGGAGACCTACACCAAAAAGGGCTATAAGGTCTTTTGCGTCGGCGACGATATCGCGTGGCTCAGAGTCGGCGCGGACGGCGCGCTCTACGCTATCAATCCCGAATACGGATTTTTTGGCGTCGCTCCCGGAACCAACGTCAAATCTAACCCTAACGCTCTTGCCTCGACAAAAAAGAATACGATATTTACTAACGTCGTTCTCAACAAAAACGACAACACCGTATGGTGGGAAGGGCTTGACAAAAATCCTCCCGAAAACGCCGTCGATTGGAAGGGCAATCCGTGGAACGGAAAAACCTCGGACGTCAAGGGCGCGCACCCTAACAGCCGCTTTACCGCGCCGGCCGTCAACTGCCCTTGCATAAGCCCCGAATTTGAAAACCCTAAGGGCGTGCCTATATCCGCGATAGTCTTCGGAGGCAGACGCGCAAAGACGGCTCCGCTCGTCTATCAGGCGACAAGCTGGGCCAACGGCGTATTCGTCGGCTCGATAATGGCCTCGGAAACGACGGCCGCGGCCTCGGGCGCGGTCGGCGTAGTCAGACGCGACCCTATGGCTATGCTGCCTTTTATCGGATATCATATCGGAGACTATCTCAACCATTGGCTCGAAATGGGCAAAAAAATCAAAAAACAGCCTAAGATATTCAACGTCAACTGGTTTCGCCTCGACGAAAACGGAAACTTCGCGTGGCCGGGCTTCGGCGACAATATGCGCGTGCTCGACTGGGTGTTAAAAAGATGCGAGGACGCCGTCGACGCCGTCGAAACGCCTATCGGATATCTGCCTAACCCGGAGGACATCAACCTCGACGGCTCGGGGCTTACCGCCTGCGACGTGGCCAAGCTGCTCGACGTCGACAAAGAGGTATGGGCGCGCGAGGCCGAGGGCATCGAAGAATTCTACGCTAAAATAGACGACAACGCGGGCAAGCTGCCGGCCGCGCTCAAAAAGGAGCTTGACGGTCTGAAGGCGAGATTAAAATAATTAGTCCGCATATCGGCGAAAGTGTGTCGCGGAGGGAATTTTTGCATCAAAAATTCCCCCCGCGATTTTTTTATTTCGGCGCAAGCCCTATCATTCTGAAATTTTTTTTTATAAATGACTTGAATTTGTCGTTTAATTGTGGTATAATAAAACAAGTCAAATCATAGACACGGGGAAAACATATGAAACAACTGTACGAAAAAACCGGCAACGCGCCCGAAAACCAACCGCAAGTCAGGGCAAGCTTTTTTGAGCGAGTCTTTTTGAGCGATTTTTTTTGTCTGGCAATCTTGATTTGCGCGTTGCTTGTGCATCTGAAATTTATCTATACCGATATCGACCCTTTCATCTCCGCGCTGACGACAAGCCTGCGCCAAAACGTAATGGAGAGATACGACCTGTCGCTGGTCTGGGGCGGACTCATCGGCGGCGCAGTTTTTTTTAACGTCAAAAAGCTCAATTTGCGCATAGGCTTCAAAGGCTCGGTTCCCGCAAAGATTGCAAACTTTATGCTCTACCTGTCGATATTCTTTTTGTTTGTCAACTGCACGGTGTTAGAGCATGACATCGACATAGTTCACTCGACCTGCTCGATGCTCTTTGCCTTTATCGCTATGTTTTCTATGATGATATCCATGCTCCACGCCTCAAAATACAACCTCCTCTATCTTTTGGTGACGGCAATCCTAATCTTCATATTCTATCTCGCGACTCTGTTCTTTTTGGAGCTAAGCCCCAAGGGCGTGTGGGAAACTTTCCCTATCGCCTCGGCGTTTATCGCATTGTTTTTGGTCAACTTCACCGACGCGTTTAAGCTAAAAAACAAGGCGGCGATAATCGCCAAACGGCAGCAAAAAAAGTATGAAAAACGTTTCAAAAGACAGCTAAGAGCAGAAAGATAACAAGAGAGATTTTTATGCAACCGACAAAAGCCGATAAATTCAACGCCTTTCTAAAGAAGCTCCCCTCAAACGAGATTGTAGCTCTGACCTCGTTGCTTGCCGCTTTGCTTTATAACGTATGGCTGACCTTTATCAAAGACCCGTTTAACACGGCTATCACCCACATGATTCGCGACGACCTGTTTTTTAACTACGACTTACTTATCGCGTGGGCTTTAATTACCGGCTTTGCGTTCTTTTGCAACATTCACAGGCTGTCGGCCAGAACGCGCGTTCACAAGACTTTTTCGCGTATGTCAAAAGGCTTGATATTTGCGGCGTTCGTGTCGATAATCTTATCGAGTCTGTTGTCGACGCAGGATATGGACAACATTCACGCGATAACCGCCGGCGCATTCGCCGCTTTTAGCCTGCTGTCAATCTTTATACTCGGCCTCGGCGCGATGCTAAAAAGCGTGCGCTACTTTATACTTATGTCAGTCGAGTTTTATATCATCTACATCATGGCAATGCTCATTCTCGAGCTTAGGCAAATGGCCATGTGGGAGGATCTGCCCATCATACAATCGCTGGTTTTCTTTTTGATAGCCAACTTCACAGACTTTTTTAAGCTAAAGGAAAAGCTGTCTAAGGCCGAGCGCAAGCTCCGCCGCAAGCAAAAACGGCAGGCAAAAAGAGAGCTGCGCAAGACCTTGACGGACGGCGATATTCAGCCCGCGCAGGAGCCGATAGCCGAGGGTAAGGCTAACTAAAAAATCAATCGAAAGCTCAAAAAAATCCCGTCGCAAAATATGCTTTTACTTTAGCAAGCGCGGTGATACATAAAAACAAGGAGATAACAAATAATGAAAAAACTAAGCGGATTTGTCAAAAAATTAGTCGGAGGCTTTTTTTCGAGCGGCGTCATATGCATATTTCTGCTGGCGGCGGCCTTGCTCTTTGACTTTTTGTGGCATTATACTCCGACCTTTGAATATTCCCTAAGAAATATCGGGAGGCTTCGGGTTTATGACCCGTGGGATTTGGAGCTTGCGTGGCTGATAATCACGGGCGCGGCTATCGTCTTTAACATATTCAGAATGTACGTCCGCACGGGCTTTAGCAAGACATTGCTCGGCAAGCTGTCGACCATCGCCCTCGCCGCGACGGGGGGGCTTGGCGTCTACGCTTGCACCCTCGCCTACGAGCTTATGTTCGGCGAGCCGCTTGCCGCCGACTACAGACTCTACTCGGGAATATTTATAATCGCCGCTCTCGCGTGCTTTTTGATAGGAATGCTCAGAGCCTCGTTTAAGAGCGTAAAATATACTATAGTCACGCTCATATATATTCTCGCGATCGGCTTGCACTATTATAACGCAACTATCGTCAGAAGCGAACAGATTCTCGACAATCTGCCGGTTTTGTCGTCGATAATATTGGCGTTTTTCCTCAACTTCGCCGATTTTTTCAAAATCAAACCGAGAATAAAAAAGAACAAAAACCCGCAAGCCGTACAATGAGTTTTGAGTTAAGGGAAGCTTAGGATACAATATTATTACGGTTTTTTTGTCGGATAAGGAATGGTTACAAGCATGAGAATTTCAACAAAAGGGCGTTACGGTCTGGCCGCAATGCTTTGTCTTGCCGAAAAATCGGAACACCGAACGGCTGTCGACATAGCCCAAAAGCTTGGTATTTCAAAAATTTATCTGGAGCAGGTGCTCGCGCTCTTAAAGAACGCGGGGCTTGTTCAGTCGCTAAAGGGTTCGCAGGGCGGTTATTTTATCGAAACGCCGCCCGAGAACATAACCGTTCTCGACATAATGAGAGCGACGGAAACGTCGGTTTTTGAGCGCACGGAAAGCCTGAACTCCGCCTCGCCGAATATGGAAAAAGCTCTGCAAAACGTCGTCTGGGAGCCGCTCGACAAGACCGTGCAAGATTTTTTTAAGCAAATAGACCTAAAGACTCTCCTTGAAAACTGCAAAAATTCGGGAACGGGATATATGTTTTATATCTAAAACCCCGACCTTTATCACGGGTAACGCCATGTCTGTAAATATAATTATCCCCGCCGCGGGCGCGTCCTCGCGGGCTAAGACCGGTCAAAACAAAATTTTTATAAACGCCGCGGACGGAAGGAGCGTCATCGAGTACTCCGTCGGCGTTTTTTTTGATTTTTCGCAAATATCAAAAATCGTCATAGCCGCGAGACGCGGAGACGCGGAGCGGCTGGCGGCGATATTCAAAAATAAAAAAAACGTCGTCCTTGTCGACGGCGGCGAAACGCGCTCTAAGAGCGTAAAAAACGCGCTTGCCGCCCTCTCGGACGACTGCGATATTGTTTTGATTCACGACGCCGCAAGACCCTACGTCTCAAAACGGCTGATAAACGGGGTCATAGCCGCCGCAAAAAAATACGGCTCGGCAGTCCCCTGCCTCGGCGTTTCCGACTCTCTAAAGCTACTCGGCCGCGACGGCGCAATAAGCGTAGACAGAACAAAATTTCTGACCGTCTCAACCCCGCAGGGCTTTAAGGCCGCCGATATCGCAAAAGCCTACGCCTCGCTCGGCGACGGCGTACAAAATCACACCGACGACTCGTCGGTATACGAAAGCGCGATAGGCGCGGTTCACACGATAAGCGGCGAGGAGGGCAATATCAAAATAACGACGGAGAGAGACGTTCAAAGCTTTATGAAATATTCGCCGCTTACGGATTCCGCTTTTGACATAAGAATAGGCAACGGCTACGACTTTCACAAATTCGCCGCCGGCCGCCGTCTGATTTTGGGGGGAATAGAAATTCCGCACGACCTCGGGCTTGCGGGGCACAGCGACGCCGACGCGCTGACACACGCCGTCATAGACGCCATGCTGTCGTCTGTGTCGGAAAGAAACATAGGCGAGCTTTTTCCCGACGACGACCCGCTCTACGAGGAGGCTTGCAGTCTCGGGCTTTTGAGCGCGGTTTGTCAAATCATGAGAAAAAAATCGGCGGCGCTAATAAATTTGTCGTGCGTAATAATATGCGACCGCCCAAAGCTGTCGCCCTATTTAGACAAAATCAAGGCGTCGCTGTCGTCAACCTTAAATATCTCCGCCGATAGGATATCAATCAGCTGCAAAACCACCGAGGGCGAACGTCCGCTGGGCTTAGAGGTTGACGCGGTTTGTCTGACAAGGATAAAGCTTTAAAACGCTTATTTTTGCCCGAGGGCTTTGCCCTCTTCTTCTTTTTTGTCGATAAATTCCTTTATTTTTTCAAGGGTTTCACGGCTTATGTCGTGTTCCATGAGGCAAGCGTCCCTATAGGCCGTATCTCGCGAAACCCCGTTGAGCATCCAAAATCTGGCTATGACGTTGTGGCGTTCAAATATTGCCTCGGCCTTTTCTCTTCCGCTCCTTGTCAGGATTATGTGATTTTTCTCGTCGACGGTTATAAAACCCTCCTGCTTCAATATTTTCATAGCTCTCGTCACCGACGGCTTAGAAAAATTGAGATGCTTTGCCACGTCCACCGCATGAACCCCGTCGTTTCCCTTTGAGAGAACGTAAATTGTCTCGAGATAATCCTCTCCCGATTGATGTATAGGCATTTTTTTGACCTCCTTATAGCCTGATATTTTATTTTTCCTTATAATAGCTTTCGTCCTTGATTTCGTCGGGCAGATATTGCTGCTCGACGTAGCCGCCGTAATCGTGCGGATATTTGTAGCCCGTCGGTTTTTGCCCCTTAAAGTTGGCGTCGCGCAGATATATAGGCGGCAAAAGCTCGGGGTGCCGCCTTGCCGCCTCGCTTGCGGCGTTCATTGCGACGACGACGGCGTTTGACTTCTTGGCCTTGCACACGTATATTATAGCCTCCGTCAGCGGTATAAGCCCCTCGGGACAGCCGATTTTTTCGTAAGCAAAGAGCGCGGACGTAGTTATGTTGAGCGCGTTCGGGTCGGCCATTCCCACGTCCTCCGCCGAATGGACTATCAGCCTGCGGAATATAATCAAGGGATCTATGCCGCCTTGAATCATGCGTTGCGCATAAAACAGCGCGGCGTTCGGGTCGCTTCCTCTCAGGCTCTTGCAAAACGCGCTTAGCATGTCATAAAAGCCGCTCTCGTCTATCGACATGGCTTTTTTTTGAATGGATTGCTCGGCCGCCGTCAGGTCTATGTCTATATAGCCGTCCTCCGACGGGTTTGTCGACAGCGCGGCAAGCTCAAGCGCGTTGAGCGCGCTTCTCAAATCGCCCGCCGCAAAAAAGGCTATGTGCCTTATCGCTTCGTCGGAGACCCTAAGGTCGCGGTCTCCCAGCCCCTTTTCCTTATCGACGATTGCGCGGCGCAAAACCGACTCTATGTCGCCCTCCGACAGACGTTTAAACTCAAAAACGCGGCAACGCGACACTATGGCGTTGGTCATAGACGCGTATGGGTTTTCGGTGGTCGAGCCGATAAAAACTATATAGCCGCGCTCAATCGCGGCAAGAACGCCGTCTGATTGCGCCTTGCTCCAGCGGTGGCATTCGTCGAGCAGGAGATAGGTCTTTCGCCCTTCGATTTTTAGCCGGTCTTTGGCCTCCTCGATGACGCGCTTCGCGTCGGCTACGCCCGACGATACGGCGTTGAGCTTTTCAAAATGCGAACGTGTCGATTTTGCGATAATATTTGACAGCGTCGTCTTTCCCGTTCCCGGCGGACCGTAAAATATACAGCTGCCGAGTCCGTCGGCCTTGACGGCTCTGAGCAAAATCGAATTCGCGCCGACTATGTGGCTCTGCCCGACAAATTCGTCTATGGTCTCCGGCCGCATTCGCTCTGCAAGCGGCGCGGGCGGCTTGGGGGCAAAATCAAACAAGTCAGTCATTGTCCTTCCTCCGGTTAATTCTGTCAAACAACAGATTTATGTTTGTGCGGCGTTTTAACGACGCGACGCCCTGCCCCGCCGCCTCCCACGAGCGGGCGTAATCCAAGTCGACGGCCACCCCCTGACCTGTCAAAAAGTCGCAAAAGGTCGTTTCGCGCCCCGTGAAGTCCTTTGCAAATTCGTAGGCGAGGCTTTCCTTTTCCGCGCCGCCGCAGTCCTTTTTGCCATATAGGACGTGCTCTATGTTCGATGAAAAATAGTATACCGAATAGCTTATTCCTCTGATATGCCCGAGCGTCGAAAGACGGGACAGAACCGCCGATTTTCGCTTGTTGCGCTCGATGATTTTGTAGGTTTTGTTGCTCTCGATAAACCGCTCCTCATAGGCCAAATCGACGCCGCCGTTAAAGACTATCCGCTTGTCGGAGACAAACGCGCCGTCAAGATCGGTCAGGTGAATTATTTCGGTTATGTCGCTTCTTTTAAAGCCGCCGTTGCGGCTCAAAAAATCTCTGACGCAGGCGTAGATTTTGCTCTCGGCGTTTTCCTCGGTCGTCGAATCCTCGGCGGTGATATCGCCGCCGACTATCTTGAAGCATATTTTTTTATCGGCAAAATTCTTTTTAAAGACGTTTTCGAGGGTGATTTTTTCCGTCGCGCCCTCGACGATAAAGAGCAGTACGCGCTTGTAGTTTATCTGATTAGCCCTCATATTTCATATATCCTCCGGCTAATCTGAGAGCGAGAGCCAGCCCCGACAAATCGGCCTCGTCATACAGCCTTTCTCTTTGCCCTCCAAGCTCTATCGAGCGGTAATAAAAGTCGCGGAGGTTGACCGCGCCCTTGACGTTCTTTAACTGAATATATCTGTTTTTTGGGTTGCACGTCGTAAAATATATGTTTCGGCGGTCCAACACCTCTATAGGGCGCAGATTGTGCGAGGTAAAAATCAGCTGACCGCGCGCGTTGTCGTCTAACACCGACAAAAGCTCGCCGAGCAGATATTCAAAGATTCCGGCGTCAAGCTCGTCTATCAACACCGTCGCGCTTTCGCGGTTATAAAACGAAACCAACGCGCTTAGTATGGATATAATCTTTTTTATGCCCTCCGATTCGCTTCTCAGCGGCAAATATGAGTTGCCGCGCCTCGTCAAAAGCTCAAAGCGCATACGGCTTCCGCCGCTTTCGTCGGCTTGCTCGCCGTATTCCTTTATGCAAAGCTGCAGGTCGGGAACAATACATTTGACGACGAGATTTAGCTGCGCCAGCAGCATGTTGATATCCTTATATCTGTCGATTGAGACAAGCGTCGGGCCGTCGAGGCGTATGCCCGCCTCGCCCTTGACGGTTCTCGCCTCGCCGTTTTCTATTCTGAAGCTAAAAGGTATCAGCTGATTGAGGCTTATAACGCCGCTGTTAGAATTTTTTATGACAAATAAGTCGATATTGGCGTATTTTTTTAAGACCTTTATTACGTCGAATATTCCCTCGTTCAAATTTCTGCCGGTAAGAGCCGCCTCGTCGCCCTTGCTAAAGATAAAGGAGGCGCGTGTTTCTCTCGCTACGACCTTTCTCGCGTATAGCTCGCGGCGCAGCCTTCCGTCTCTTGAAATGATGCGCTCCTCGTTTTTTTTGGGCGATATTATCGCGTCGGGATTTTCAAAATCGCATTTGACGTATTCGCCGCTCCCGTCGCCTATGCCGACGCATTTTAAGCTCTCGCGCGCGATAAAATAGTCGGTTTGCGTCTCGTTAAATTTGATGACGACCTTATACTCCGCCTTATATTTTTTGTCGCCCACGTCGACGGTAAACCCCGTCTCTATCACCGACTCCGACGCGCCTATATAAAGACTGTCAAAAAACTTAAGCCCGAGAGAATTGCCCGTCATAAGCTCCTGTATGATTTCCATACCGTCGATTATGGCCGTCTTGCCCGTGCCGTTTTGACCGTAAATGCCGATGATATCGCATTTATTCTTGCCCGCTCCGACGATTTTGATTCGTCCGTTGACGACGTTCTTTATGTTTTCGAGACGAATATCGTCAAGCTTTACCATATACGCCATTTTGCCACCCCTTTACCGCTATGTTATAATTGTAACATATCGCGTAGCAAAACGCAACCCCTATCGGGTATTTATCCGAAATTTTACGGGGCAAACGCATAAAAATTTTTTTGCATAGCTACGCCGTTATTTTAATTAGGTTTGCCGAAAACGACGTATCCCCCGCAAACGCCGCAAAAAACTGTACCGCCCCAAAAATGCAAAACAGCACGATGAGTATCAAAAAAAATATCGCGACAATGTTATCGATTGATTACCTTGATAACTAACCGCTAATCCCTATCGAGATACGCCTTAACGTTGCGATTTTTCGGCAGTCCGTCGGCCGACGTTTGCGTTATGATTACGTCGAAACCGTCGTTGCGGAAACCGTTATTTGAAGCTTTTGACGGCATGGTCGGCGCAATCGGCGCGGTCAATGCGGCGGGTGCAATCAACGCGGCGGGCGCGGCGGGCGCAATTGCTTGCGGACGGTTTATAGAAGCCGCTTTGGCGGCGTTTAGCTTTTTGATTTTTGAGTTTTTTCTTCTGACTAAGATTATTTTTATAATGGCGGCAATCAGGAATAAAAACCAAACAGCCGGCGCCACCAATACGCCGAGAACGACCATTACGATTAATAA
>JAISRB010000048.1 GCA_031273825.1 Clostridiales bacterium | reverse complement strand
AGGAAAAAAAGTACGGCAAGCCCAAGGGGAAGTATGTGACCCTCGAAAACGGCGATTTTTTTAGAGACAAGGAGCTAAAGGCGCGGCTGTCGGACGAGCTTGGCAGGACGGTCGTAGAGCTTGCGGAATATCTCGGAATAAAAAAACCGAAAAAAATCCTCGCGGTCGGCGTGGGTAACGTCATGATGACCGCGGATTCGTTAGGCCCGGAATGCGTAAAGAAAATAGGCCCGATAGCCGAAAGCGGCAAGAGCGGCGGCTTTAGTCTTTGCACGGTTACGCCGGGAGTAATCGGCGTGACGGGCATAGAGTCGTTTGATTTGGTGTACGGAGTAGTTCAAACCATCAAGCCCGACTTGATAATCGCCATAGACACGCTTGCGGCGGCGGACGCGGGGCGGCTCAGCCGAACCTTTCAGCTGTCTACGGCGGGGCTGTCGCCGGGCGGCGGCGTCAAAAACAATCGTCCGCCGCTAAATTTTGAAACTCTCAATACGCCCGTAATAGCCGTCGGCGTGCCGCTTGTCATATATGCGCTCGGGCTTGCAAAAGCCGTATTGAGCCAAAGCAATGCGGCGATAAAAGCCGTCGGCGCGGACGCAAAAAGCCCCGATCGAAACGGAAATCAAGGCGCGGCGGCGATTTGTCAGACCTTGAAGGATATGATTGTCACGGTCAAGGACATAAACGTCGCCGTCAACGAATGCGCCGAGGTCATATCCGACGGCATAAACGCCGCTTCACGCGGCTTTTTGCTATGACAAAAAGGCCGCGACCCGGCGGGGCGAACGCATAAAAACGCGTTTGTTACTTATATTTTTTTGACGACGGTCAATAAATTTGACTTCTTTTTTTTGTCCGTGTATAATTATAGGCATGGAATTCAACGAGATATTAAAAATGGTAGAAAAGCCCGGCAGATATTCGGGCGGCGAGCTAAACCTGCCCGACATGACCAAGGCGGCCGACGCGAGGGTTTGTTTTTGTTTTCCGGAGACTTATGAGATAGGCATGAGCAATCTCGGTCTGCACATATTATATTCGGCGGTAAATTCGCGGCCTAATTTAGTCGCCGAGAGGTGTTTCGCGCCGTGGACAGACTTTGCCGACGTTATAAGACAAAACGCTATTCCGCTCATGTCGATAGAGACGGGGCGCGCGCTGAAGGATTTTGACATATTGGGTTTTTCGCTCCAGCATGAGCTGATTTATACTAATGTGCTATATATGCTCGACCTTGCCGGCATCGAATTTTTTGCGGATAAGCGCGGTATAGACTCGCCGATTTTGCTCGGCGGCGGGCCTTGCTGCGTCAACCCTATGCCTTACGCCGATTTTTTTGACGCGGTGCTGATAGGCGAGGGCGAGGAGGTTGTTCCGGAGTTTATAGAGCTGTACGCGGAAATGAAAAAGGACGGGAGCTATTCAAAAGCGGAGTTTTTGAAACGCGCCGCAAAAATCGACGGCATATTTGTTCCGTCGCTTTTTGACAAAAATAAAACCGTCGTCAAAAAGGCTTACGTCAAGGATTTTGACAAAGCCTTGCCGCCGTTAAAGCCGCTTGTTCCCAATATCGAGATAGTCCACGACCGCGCCGTCGTCGAGCTTTACCGCGGTTGCAGGAGCGGCTGCCGATTTTGTCAGGCGGCGTTTTTTTATCGTCCGATAAGGGAGCGGAGCAAGGAAACCGTCAAAAAAATCTTGTTTTCACTCATCGAAAACACGGGCTTTGAGGAGATTACTCTCGCGTCGCTCAGCACGAGCGATTATTCGTGTCTTAGAGAGCTTGTCAAAGAAATCAAGCCCGAAACCAAACGGCGGCATATCAATTTGTCTCTGCCGTCGCTAAGACTTGACAGCTTCTTTTCCGAATACACCGACTCATCAAGAAAAAGCTCGCTTACCTTTGCGCCCGAGGCGGGAACTCAGCGTTTGAGAGACGTAATCAACAAAAATATCACCGAGGAAAACATAACCGCCTCGATGACGGACGCCTTTATGAGCGGCTATAGCTCGCTAAAGCTTTATTTTATGATAGGGTTGCCCACCGAGACCGACGAGGACATTATGGGAATAGTCGAAACCGTCAAAAAAATCAAGGCTCTATACCGCCAAATCAAGCATAACAACAGTCTTACCGTCACCGTCAGTACGTCGGTGTTTATTCCCAAACCGCTGACGCCGTTTGAGCGCGAGGAGATGATAACCGAGGAACAGGCGCGCGCCCGTCAGGGGCTTTTAAAGGAGGCCTTTAAGCACATAAAGGGCGCGACGTACAACTATCATGCCGCCGATTCGTCGCGACTTGAGTGCGTCATGGCGAGGGGCGGGCGCGAGCTGTCAAGGGTCATAGCCGGGGCTTACCGCTCGGGGTGCTTTTTTGACGCGTGGAGCGAACGCTTTGACGCTCAAAAATGGAGAGAGGCCTTCGCCGCGTTTTCGGATAAAGGCTTTGACGCGTACCTATCGGAAATCGACCCGGACGCCGAGCTGCCGTGGAGCTTTATCGACTTTTCTATCAAGCCCGAATACCTTGCCGCCGAACGCCTTAAGGCCTACCGCGCCGAGGTTACGCCCTCTTGTATGCATAGCTGCAACGAATGCGGAGCGGAGTGTTTTTTGTGCGGATAGCGGCGGTCGGCGGTTAGTGAACAGTGGTCGGCGGTTAGTGGTCGGTGATTATTTTTATTGACAAACAAGGGTTGTTTGATTTATAATATAAACGATGAACAGCATATGCGCGGTCGTCATAGAAAAAATAAAAAAATAAGATATACGGGAGCAAAAACATGGCGGTAAACAAAACGAATAAGGTCGGCAAGCCGGTTATTTTGATAGCCGCGTTCGCGGTGTTGTCAATCGCCGTTTTTGCTTTGTCGGCGTGTAAGCCAAAGAAATATTCGGTTACGTTTGACGCGAACGGGGGAAACGAGGAGTATTCCGCGCAAAGCGTAGCCGCGGGAGAAAAGGCCGAAAACCCGGGAACGCCTACGCGCGGCGGTTATGACTTTGACGGCTGGTATACCGAGATATACGGCGGCGAGCTTTGGGATTTTGACTCGAATGCCGTGACGGGCGACGTCACGCTATACGCTCGGTGGTGGCCGGCGGCGGCGTATTATACCGTGGAGTTTGACGCAAACGGAGGCAATGAAATATATCAAGAACAAATCATAGCGTTCGGAGAAAAGGCCGAAAGCCCGGGAACGCCTACGCGCGGCGGTTATGACTTTGACGGCTGGTATACGGAGTTAGACGGCGGCGGGCTTTGGGAGTTCGGCTCAAATGCCGTGAGCGGAGATATTACGCTATACGCGCGGTGGATAGAGATATACACGGTGACGTTCGACGTAAACGGAGGGCAAGAAACGTATCCGAAGCAAAAGATAAAATCGGGAGAAAAGGCCGAAAGCCCCGGAACGCCTACGCGCGGCGGTTATGACTTTGACGGCTGGTATACGGAAGTAAACGGCGGCGGGCTTTGGGAATTTGGCTCAAACGCCGTGAGCGGAGATATTACGCTATACGCGCGGTGGTCGCCGATAGTGTATTATACGGTGACCTTTGACGTAAACGGAGGAAAGGGAACGTATCCGGAGCAAGTCGTAGCGTCGGGAGAAAAAGCGGCGTGTCCGGAAACGCCGACTAAGGACGGCTATACGTTTGCCGATTGGTATACCGTGACAAGCGGAGGCGAGCCTTGGAATTTTGAAACAAACGCGGTTACTGGCGACATTACGCTTTACGCGCGTTGGGTCATAGACCTCTCCGCGGCTACCGACGGTTTGCGTTATGAGTATATTGAGGAATACGACGGGTATTCGGTGAGTATGGGAGACGCGACGGCAAACGAGATAATAATACCCGATAGGTATAACGGAAAAAGCGTGGCGGCGATAAAAGAGCTTGGTTTTTATGACAAGATAAACATCACGGCGGTATATCTGCCGGATAGCGTGACGCGCATAGGAGAAAGCGCGTTTTTTAATTGCGTCAGTTTAGCTTTTATAGAGCTGCCCGACGGCATAACGGACATAGGCGATTACGCGTTCATCGGGTGCGCCTCCTTAACCTCGATAAGACTACCCGCGGGCGTGACAAGCATAGGCGAATATACGTTCGCTTACTGCGATAGCCTGATCTCGGCGGAATTACCCGACGGCCTGACGGACATAGGCTTTTCCGCGTTTTTTGATTGCTTTAATTTAACCCTTATAGAGCTACCCGACAGCTTGAAGAGTATAGGCGACTATGCGTTCTATGAATGCCGGAGCTTAACCTTGATAGAGTTGCCGAACGGCGCGGCTTATATAGGATATTTTGCGTTTTACGGTTGCGGCGCGTTGACGATATACGCGGAACCGGGCGGCGCGTCCGACGGCTGGGACGCCGATTGGAACGTCAAGAGCGGCTCGGGCACGGACGACGAGCCTTATGAGCGTCATATTCCGGTATGAAACCGCAAGAACGGAGAACAAAGCAATTTTTTTATTTAATTTAACCTCACGTAAAAAACAAAAACACAAGAGCGAGAGCAAGGTAAAAAAGCGTGGCAAACGCATTTTTATGCGTTTGCCACGACAAAAAATGGAGGCCGTATTATGAATGAATTTCCTCCTACGCTGACGACGGACAGGCTTATTTTGCGCCCTTATGAGCTTAGCGACGCGGCGGACGTTTTTGAATACGCAAGCGACGCGGAGACCGTGCGCTATATGTCTTTTGATAGGCATACGAGCATATACGACGCCATAAATTTTTTGAGCATGATGCGCGCGAGATACGCGGGCAGGCTGTCTTATGATTATGCGATAGCGCTAAAGGAGCAAAACAAAATGATAGGCGGCGGCGGCGTTTTCGACGCGTCTAAGCTACCGCATTTATGCGACATAGGCTATATAATCAACAAAAAATATCACGGCATGGGATACGCCGCCGAGGCAATGGGCGCGGTCATAAGCCTTATGTTTGAAGGTCTCGGCGTTCACAAAATTCAGGGCAGACATTTTGCCGAAAACCTTAGGTCGGGCAGGGTAATGCAAAAGCTCGGAATGCAATATGAGGGCGAGCTTAAGGGCGCGGAGTTTGTAAGAGGCGAATATAGAGACGTGCGCTATTACGGGTTGATAAATCCCAAGCATAAACCCGAATAATTTCATTTGCAATTTTTTGATAAAGCCCTCATATATTATAGAGTATTACGGGGGTGATTGCGCTTATGTTTTTTGTCAAAAGAACGCTCATATTAAAGACCTTTACGGGAAAGCCTTCGGGAACGCTCAAGCTTACGTCGTCGGAAACCGATACGGAAATAAGACTCGAATCGGCCGCCGAGAAAGGCGGAACGCTGATCATATGCGGCGGCGACGGACGTTTCAGAGAGCTGCCGCTAAAAAATTCGAGGACGAATTTTTTTAAGATAAGCGGCTTTGAGGCGGCGAACGGGGTTTGCGCGTTGATTTTTGACGGCGGGGACTACACGGCTTACGCGACCGCGGACGCGGCTCTATGCCGCGTCTATGAGCTTAAAAAAAAGCATGAGGGGCAGAGAAACGCCGCCGCGCCGGCTGCGGAGACGGCGCGCGCGGCGGCGGTGAAAAAAAGCCGTACGGTCACGGTCGAAGGACAGACCGGCGCGGCAAAAGCCGTGGGAGAGACGGGCGCGGCAAAAGCCGCCGCGGAGGGCGGCGGCAAGGCGGCGACAACAGCGGCGACAACAGCGGCGACAGCGGCGACAACAGCGACGACGACGGCGACGACAGCGACGATGACGGCGACAACAGCGACAACAGCGACGGCGGCGACGACAGCGATAATAGCGGCGACAATAGCGGCAACGGGGGCGACAACAGCGGCAGCGGCGACGGGCGGCGGCAAGGCCGCCGACATAAAAAAGGAAATAGCCGAGCAGCTGGGAGAGGATATTTTTGACGGAGCGCCCGATATAGACGGGTTAATCGAGGACGCCGAGCTTGACAAGCTGGAGGGGCGTATAGAGGAAATCATAAGACAAAACCAAAAGGCGGCGGCCGAGGGCGTTTGCGCGGACGGGCTGACAAGCTTTGCCGATAAGGCGTGCGCGGAGCAAGCGGCGGAGCAAGCGGCGGAGGAATCGGTCTGCGCGGCGGACGACCGCCCCTGCAACGGAGAGAGCGCGGAAACGGCGAGTAAGCGCGTAAATGTTGCAAACGCGGAGGATGCGCAAGCCGAGAGCGTTTGCGCGGACGGGCGTTTTTATGAAAACGTGAAGCGCGGGCTTGAGGAAATGCTGTCGTCTTATCCCGAGGATTCCGCGCTTATGCGGCGCGTTCCCAACGGGCGGTTTGTCAGGGTTTACTACGGGGAGAGCTATTATTCGGTGGGCGTTTATTACAAAAACGGTTTGCCGGAATATATATGTTACGGAATTCCCGGCAGGCTTGCCGTCAAGCCCTACGGCAGGCTAAAGGACATAAGCCAATGGTTGCCGCTCGACGGAGAGCCGGCGGACTGCGAGGGCTATTGGTTGATATATCAAAACGCTTCGACGGGCGCGGTTATCGCCGCCCAAACCGCCGCGCCGCCGCCGTCAAAGCCGGCCGGCGGAGGTTATTAAAAGAATTTCGCTTAAATTTTCAAAATTTTCACCTTATTATGTTTGACTAATTCGGGAATTATGTATATAATTATCTATACGAGAAATCGCCTCCGTTTCGGAGTAATGCCGTGGCGGATAGATTTTTGTGCATAAATCAAGGAAGAAGAGGAACGTCGTATGGCGGGAGGCTGTTTAAAGTGACAAAGAGAAAAGCGAGAATTCAGTTAATTTTGTTGGGGGTTTTGATCGTAGTTTTGGGCGTGCTTAGCGTCTTAAAGGACGTTCCGATAGGAAAGACCGATTACGATTATAACGGATTTGTCAACGTCATCAAGCTCGGGCTTGATTTGAAGGGCGGGGTTTACGCCGTCTTTTCCGTAACCGACGACGACCCGACCGAGGCCGCAATCGACGGCACCGTCGAAAACCTCAGGCGCACGTTGTTTAACAAGGGCTACACCGAGGCGACCGTCGTCAAGCAACTAGACAGG
>JAISRB010000108.1 GCA_031273825.1 Clostridiales bacterium | reverse complement strand
CCGTCCGCGAGGACGGCGACCCCGAATTGCGGGCGCAAATTAACGGAGGAATTGATTTCAATCCACGCCGTCCTCGCGGACGGCGACACTACTGTCCGAGCGAAACTCACGGTAACTCGTGATTTCAATCCACGCCGTCCTCGCGGACGGCGACCTATTGCTTCGCATTCTTCCAAATCCGCAAAACCATTTCAATCCACGCCGTCCTCGCGGACGGCGACATAGGTAATTGTTGTAATACGCCGGATAGCGTTTATTTCAATCCACGCCGTCCTCGCGGACGGCGACCTTTTATCGCGCTCATATCTTACGCCTCCGGCGCATTTCAATCCACGCCGTCCTCGCGGACGGCGACAACATAAAGGTCACAATTTTATATAACAAATGCATTTCAATCCACGCCGTCCTCGCGGACGGCGACGCGGACTGCTACAAATGAAAGGATATAAAAGTAATTTCAATCCACGCCGTCCTCGCGGACGGCGACCCTATTCGTTTTTCATTTGGTTATTTTTCAAGGAGCGTCTCGTCTGAAAGCCTGAAATCAAGTTCATATGCTTTGTTTTATTTTTATGAATTTATGAATTAAGGAAATTGTAACACAAAACGGAAAAAATATCAACAGTAATACCTCTTTATAAATTTAGATATTGACAAATTTCTACATTTGGCGTATAATATAGTTGTCCTCCGCGCGGGGTACGGGCGGGAACACCGGTTTGAAGGCGTTTGCGGCGCGGATTGCGCGCGGAGGCGTTAGCCTCGGAATAAACAAATGGGCAACATGCGGCAAAACGCTGCAACACGCTGCAAAACGCGGCAACATGCGGCAACATATGCGCAAAAAAAAGAAAAGCAACAAGCCAAATTAAGGAGTTGAAAAAATGATTGAAATTTACGGTTTAATTTTACATAGGTGGCGGCAAGAAAAAATTGTTACGGAGGCCGATATCGATAGAATATTGCATGATTTCAAGGTTTTATTCGCATATCATTCGGGCAAAATTGAAAACGACAAAATCGATTACCGCGATACGCGCGAGGTCTTTGAGAACGGCGGGCTTTCTGATTTTAGCGGCGACGCAAGGACGCTGTCGGAGCAAAAAAATCAAAAGGATTGCTATGAATTTCTCAAACCAAAAATGGCGGAGCGCGAGCCGTTATCATTGGAATTGATAAGACGGGTGCATTTTGAGCTGACAAAGGGAACCTATGACGAGCGCAGTTATGAGACTAATCAAGAACGCCCGGGCGAATTTAAAAAGCACAATTACATGGTCGGGCGTTACGACGTCGGCTCTGCGGTCAATAAGGTAGAGGGAGAGTTAAAAGAGCTTGTCGGCGAGCTTAATTCCGCGGCGGTCAACGATACTTTGACGGCGGCCACATATTTTCACGGCGTTTTTGAAAACATTCACCCTTTTGCGGACGGGAACGGCCGCGCGGGCAGAGCCTTGATGAATTATTATCTGATGAGCTGCGACCATCCGCCGATTGTTACGCGCGAGGAACGGCGCAAGGAATATTACGCGGCCTTAGACGCTTTTCACACAAAAGAGGACATAGAGCCGCTAAGAACCTATCTGCGGAGCGAATGCGTGCGGACGTGGGCGGAGCCGTTCATATTGCGCTGATGCTTGCGGCAACGGCCTACAATCGAGCGCGCGCGACGCGGTGACGAACGGGCGGTTTTCGCGTTTGTATACCGGCAACGGCATACAAGCGGGCGCGACGTGACGCTTTGGAATAGCTTATTGCTACATATGCGTGTTCTCTTGCCATTCTTGTTGGTGTGTAGATTATGCTCATAATTCCTCTGTGTAAGTAAAGCTTTGCGGCGGCTGAAAGTCTTTTAATTCCAAATAAGGGTTAATGCTTTCCTCTCGTAGGTTCTTAATTTTTAACGCAAAACCTAGCGATTTGCCTTGATAATATTCAAAAAATCCGCCCTCGTCAATCCCCGCATGCTCACCGAGCCTTTGCCAAAGATTTTTTGGAGTATCCTTTATGACCTCAAACTCAAAGCTCCCCACTATTCGTTTTGTTGGGCTTGTTTCGTATATAAAAATTCGCTTTGCCTTAAATGGCACAAACTTTCTGAACTCATAAAGCTTCTCACCCGCCATTATCCTTTGGCTGAATTCTTTTTTAATCGACATTATTGCATTCATATGTGTAATTCTATCATTTTTTGCGTCTAAAGTCAATCTGCTGCCCCACGACTCCTAAAGAATGTATAGGTTTTTACTGCTCTTGGAGGCGAACCTATAAATGCCGTATGCTCCGGGTCTGCTTATATGAATAGATAATAGTATTACCGACGCGTAATTTCTCTGCTTTTAAGACTAAATTTGGAGACCGCACGGTCGAATTGATTCAGCATGACTAAAAGAAAAACGGCGGAGGAAACGTTCTTTATCAAAAAAACCTTCCTCCGCCGTTGCCGGCTGTCTTTATTATCGGGCATATTGAAGCTCGGACTTAAGCGGGCGCGTCCGATGATATTTTTATTTGTTTTCCTCAAAATACGCCGACGGGTCTACATGCTCATTGTTGACGGTCATTTCAAAATGCAGATGCGTTCCGTCGCTTTCCTCGAGATATCCAGTATCGCCGACGACGCCTATTTTTTGTCCGGCCGTGACCTTTTGATTTTTTAGCACGTTGACGTTATTGCCAAGACATTTATAAATCGATCTGACGCCGCCGTCGTGCAAAATAGTTATCGTCGTTCCCCACATTTCGTTTGTCGTTATAGACTCGACTACTCCGGCGGATACCGCCCTGACGTCGGTGCCCGCAGGGGCAAGATAGTCTACCCCGTAGTGAGCCTGCCATTGCTTGAGCGTCGCATAATATTGTAGCTCATCGTCGTCATAGACAAGCCCCGTCCCCGACGCGCTCTCGATCGGCAAAACGAAAACTACGGGCGTCGCTCCGGTGTCCGTGTCAGGATCGCCGCCGGGATCGCCCGACGTCGGTGGATCGTTGATCGGCGGCGGCGGCGTTTTTGCGCCGGCCTGCAATGCCGCTATAGTTATCATCGAGCCTATAGCGACAACGCATACCGCCATGATTACATAATAGTAATTTTTCTTAAAAAATCCTTTAATTTTTAAGAAGGTTTTGTTGTTGTCCATTATTATTCCTCCGTTTAGATATGATTAATTGTGCCTTGATTATTGACGGAGAAAAAATATTTATACTTTGTTTAAAAAAACTTTTTCCCGAGAAGCTTTTTGCTCCGGATTTAGGCCTTTAAAATCCGTCCGGAATATATGGCGAACCCAAAATAATATAACCGCCGTTGTCGGCAATTTGTAGGTTTATCGGCGCGCCGTCGAGAATATAAAGCCCGCTAAGCCCCGCGACGTATCCAAAAAACACCCTCGTTTCTCCTATTTCCTCATATCTCACGACCTTAACGTCAAGACGGCTCAAAACCTCTTCTACCGATATGCCGCCGCTCGAAATGCGTACAATTTCGGCATATTCGTCCTCTGATATCAGAAATCTGTAATAAGTATAGCCGTCTATGCCCTCAAAATCTCCCGCAACCTGCAAAAGCTCGCGGCTCTCCGTATTGAATAAAAATAAAAAAAGCAACAACGCGCATAAGATTCTTTTTGTCATGCGCTGATTATCGCCTCTTTTTTGAGTGCTTAAACCCAAAAGGCCCTATTTTTTTCTTTTTCTTATATTTTTTGAATGCTTAAACCCGAAAGGAACTATCTTCACTTTTTCTTATGTTTCAAACCGTGGTTTCGCGTATATCGAACTATAAAATTTCAAAAGGAGAGGAAATGCCGCGCCAACGTCATCGTCGCGGATGGCGACGATGACCAAACAAGAATTAATTGACAAGCTTAACATTTCAATCCGCGCCACCCTCGCGGACGGCGACGCCCCCCGGTTCTCCGGCAATCGGTCAAAAATCGATTTCAATCCACGCCGTCCTCGCGGACGGCGACCACCACACAGGCGGCAGCGGCATACGTCTGGGCTATTTCAATCCACGCCGTCCTCGCGGACGACGACGATGACATATGAAAGTAAGCTAAAGATATTCAACATTTCAATCCGCGCCCTCGTGTGGAGGGCGACAATTCTAATCTATAATTAAATTATTGAGTGACCGCATCAATCCGCGTTCCTACGTAGTGAATGACTATATTATAAGCGGAATTTTTTATGTTGTCAAGTGTTTCAATTCGCCCTCGCGTGGATTGAAATGACGAAAATAAAAATATATGTGGGATATATCACAAATCTTTCTTGTCGGAATTATTAACGGATTTTCCTTTGTTCCGATTATTTCTACCATAATTTTTTTGCTTTCTCCTTGTTTTTTTTGTTTTTTTATGCTATACTCTTTCATATCAAAGGAGGTTTCCCATGAAAAAAGAGTCTATTTTAAAGTTGAAAAAATATATTGTCACAAATTTATTGTTATTGATATTCATATTTCTTAGCTCCGTCGCCATAATTCTTGCTTCCATATCTTTAAGCGTTAGCGTCAAAAATAAACCAAATTCAGATAACGCATTTACATATATAGGCTCACAAAAATATCAAGAGTATTTATATAACGAAGCCTATTTTGAGGATATTGTAGTTTCGTTAAATAATAGCGGTATGACATTTTATGAGGTTCGCAACTTTCTTTCCCAAAAGGACGGTGTTATCAATCCTCTTTATGAGAACGTCACATGGGAGGAACTATTGCTCGCTTTTCGCTCCGAAGAATTACAATATCCCGAAAATGCGGCTCTGCGGAACGCTTATGACACATTTTGGACACACAACACAACTCAAAGGCAACTTTTTATAAACTTCCAACTTGACGGCTCAATTGATTTTGCCTGTGATTTGCGTGACTTATATTCTTGATAGTATAGTTTTGCACATGCATTGAGCCGCAACCATTAATATTTAACTCAATCTTAATGTAACCTCCCCATAGTTATTAAGGAAAACAAGGACTTTTGCCTCGTCGGCAAGTTTATTCCACTCTGCCCATAAATTGCTTTCCTCCAAGTACATAAACCTTATCTTTATGCTCGTCAAATAAGCTTGCATGTCATTAGATAAATCCTCATACAAGATATTGTCGTCAAATGTCTTTAAAAGGTTATACAAATCAAGCGCGGTAACGTTCTCTTGTAGCGGTTGTTCGAGTACGACGATATTATGCCACTTATCTATCGCGTCGCGGAAACTCGCGGACAGCTCTTTAGCGTTCGTGTCGTAATTCCACGTATTAAACAGATACTTACCTATCACAACGTCGTTTGATAATGCCGTCGCTTTAGCCTCCGTCGTTATTAAATTCATCTCCTCTAAGTTGAGTATCATTTTATCCTTGTCATGCAATTCAACGCTCCCGTACTGCCCCAACACGCCGTTATGCGGCGACGCGCCGTCATCTTTACCGTGCCTATTACGTCGTTTCCATCGTTGATTATAAACGCAATATCAATTTTGTTTCTAAAACAAACAATTATATAGCTAAATCAAATTATATCTATTACCACGCTTTCCCTCTTATGAGATTTGCCGAAAATCGCGTTTTTCGGCAACCTCATAAACCGGGCAAGAGCCGCAAAAAAAAGGAAAAAGCGGTTGCTTGCCAACGTGAGAGGGAAATTCGGCGAATATAACATACGCGAACCGAGCGGTATCCCCCTAAAACCGGGCTTGCGTGAACATGTGCAAGCCGGATTTTTGCAAATATTGCGCCCCTTAAAGCACCCTTTTATGGGAGAAAAGACAACGACGACAACGGAGTCTAAACAACGCCGCAACTCACGCCCCCTCTAACAGCATTTTGTCGGCGAG
>JAISRB010000073.1 GCA_031273825.1 Clostridiales bacterium | reverse complement strand
TAGATTACGCGGCGGAGCAGGGCTTGCTGCTTGTCAACAATACCGGCAAAATAATGTTGAATTAGGGTTTTATATGGACGATTTTAACGACGTCTACGCGGGGCTTAAGGAAAAATTTAATCTGACCTTGATAGAATTCCTCAAGCCCTACGAAAGGACGGTCAATGAAAATTTATACGACGCGATAAAATATAGCCTTATAAACAGCGGCAAGCGCATAAGGCCGGTTTTGTGTATGCTCGGGGCGAGATTCGCAAAAAAAAGCGAGGACGAGGTCATGCCGTTTGCGCTTGCCTTAGAGATGATACACACCTATTCACTGGTTCACGACGACCTGCCGGCAATCGACAACGACTCTATGCGCAGAGGCAAAATGACTACCCACATAATGCACGGCGAGGCCATGGCGATATTTGCGGGAGACGCCCTTCTCAATCTTGCCTATGAGCTTATGACGCAGGAGGTGTCGGACACCGCCGACTTTACGCGGCTAAAGGCCATGCAAATGATAATGAAAGCGGCAGGCCCGAACGGTATGCTCAACGGTCAAGCTAAGGACGTCGATTACGACAGATGCGGGTCGTATTTTTTGGAGCATATAGTCGGCATGTACCGCAACAAAACCGCGGATCTAATCCGCGCGTCATTAGTGTCGGGGGCGTTGATTTGCGGCGCAAAAAAAGCCGAGTTAGAGGCTCTTTCGGCGTTTGCCGACAGTCTGGGAATCTACTTTCAGCTCCAAGACGACCTGCTTGACGAGGAGGAGGACGGAGAAAAGGCCGACTTAGGCCCTACAATCGGCGACTACTTAGACGGCGGCGAATACGAAAACGAATTCTTTTCACACACGGCAAGCCGCGCTACGGGCGGCTCCGTCGGCTCGATATTTGATATAGCGGGCGGCGCGGACGGCGGCGGAGAGGCGGCAAAGGACGCCCCTAAGGAGACGGCGGCGGATTTTTTAGTCGCGGTAAACAAGGAAAAGGCCACCTTTATCAAGGCCGCGGGCAGAGAGGAAACGCAAAGGACGATGGAGGAATACGAGGACTATATATTAGACGCGCTCGAGCCGTTAGGCCCGGACGCCGACGAGCTTATCGGCTTGTTTGAATTTATCAAAAAGAGAAAAAATTAGCAAAGGGCTTAAAGGGAGAAATATGCTTCGCATTTTGAGCTACACAAAAAAATATCTGAGGATTGCGGCTTTGGCGTTGTGTTTGGTCGTCCTGCAGGCGTACTGCGATTTGGAGCTGCCCAAATACATGTCCAACATGATAAACGTCGGCATTCGGCAGAGCGGAATAGACGACTGGCTACCCGACGTTTTTAGCGACGCTACCTTTGACGAAATAGAGGCGTTTATTCCCGATTCGGACTATCAAACGCTGGAGAAGTATTACGTCGGAATCAACCTTGCAAAAGGCCGCGGGTGGTTGTCGCAGAAAGAATACGACAAATATAAAGGTAAATACAAAAGCCTTGCGGACGGCGAGGTCTATATGCTGCGCGCGGCCATAGACGCGGAATTTTTTGCCGGCGAGACGCTGTCGGGCGAAGAGGACGCGGAGCTTAGGCGCATTCTCAAAGCCCCGATAATAGTCTACGCGGCGTTTAGCGGCGCGCTTTCCGTCTCGACGGTCGATTTTTTGGAAAACAAGGCCGTTCTCGCGCTCCTGTGGGCGGGCTACAAATACGACGCGTCGTCGGAGCTTACTCCGGAGGAGGAGGCCGCGCTGTCGGCCGAGCGCGAGGCCTATATCAAAACGCTTTGGGACAAGCCCCTGACCTTCTTTTTGTCCGAGTTAAAGGCTATGTCAGACAACGGCGAGTATGACGAGTCAGACAAGGCCTCTCTTGTCAGGCTCATTTCAGCCTTTGTCGGAGGAGGCGGCGGCGAGGAGTATTTTGACTTTTATGACAAGGTAATAAGCGGAGAAATGGGCTATGAAATCCCGAGAACCGAGGAGGCTTTCGCCGCAAAACTCGTCGAGGCGGGATATTCGGCGGATTTTTCGGAGGAGCTTGCAAGCAAGCTCTTTTCGGGAGGGGTTTCCTTTAGAGCGGGCGCGGCTATCGCCGGCCCGGTCGTCAATTTTATAACCGAGTCGGGGTGCGTCCAATATAAGATTTTTGAGTACGGCAAGGCCGGCGCGGACGTCGTCAAAATTCAGATAAATTACATATTAAAAAACGGCGTTCTTATGCTGCTCTACACCGTGCTCGGCGTTATAGCGGCTATTATGGTTGTCCGTCTTTCGGCGAGGGTGGCGGCCGGCATGGCAAAGGATCTTCGCCGCGACGTTTTCAAAAAGGTTCAGAGCTTTTCAAACGCCGAATTCGACGAGTTTTCTACGGCGTCGCTAATTACGAGAACGTCCAACGACATAAGCCAGCTGCACACGCTGTTTTTTATGCTGATAAAAAACGCGTTTTATGCGCCGCTTGTCTTTTTTGGCGGGCTGTTTTATGTCAACAGATTTTTGGGGATAGGCGGCAACATGCTCGGGCTTATCGCAATCGCCTCGGCGGTAATATCCGTCGGCGTAATCGCCCTGTTTTTTGTCGTATTGCCTAAGTTTACGAAAATTCAAAAGCTGCTTGACAAAATCAATCTCGTCGCGCGCGAACGCCTGACCGGGCTATTCGTCATAAAGGCCAACGACAACGAGAGAGCCGAGGAGAGCCGCTATGAGGACGTAAGCCAAAAGCTTATGAACGTCAATTTGTTTATAAACCGCCTTATGGCTCTCATGTCGCCGTTTATGATACTCTTTATGAACGTTCTCGGCGTAATAATAGTATACTATGCGGTAGAACACGACATGCTGATAGACGGCTCGGTATTGCCGGGCAGTCTTCTCGCCTTTATACAATATACGGCGCAGATAATATCGGCGTTTTTGCTCATGTCGGGAACCTTTGTCTTTATGCCGCGGGCGGCGGTCGCGATGAAAAGAATTTGGGAGGTGCTGTCGGCAAAGCCGCGCGTCGCCGACATAGCCGAGCCTGTCGGACTCGGCGACAAGCCGCTTAGCATAAGGTTTGAGAATGTGTCGTTTAGGTACGGCGGCGCGTCGGCTTGCGCCCTCGAAAACGTCAGCTTTAGCGCGCCCGCCGGAAAGGTGACGGCGATAGTCGGCGCGACGGGAAGCGGAAAATCGACTATAATAAATCTCATAATGCGCTTTTATGACCCGACGGACGGCACGGTTTTTGTCGGCGGCGAGGACGTAAAAAATCTGTCGCAGGAGGAGCTTAGGCAAAACATAGGCTACGTTCCTCAACGACCTTTGCTTTTTTCGGGAACTATAGGAGAAAACTTGAGAGCCGCAAGGGAGGACGCCTCGCGCGCCGAGCTTGACGAGGCTATAGCCGTAGCCAAGGCGGAGGATTTTGTCAACGACAAGGAGCTAAACGGCGGAGGAGAAGCCGTAGAAAACGGCGGTATAGAGCCGCGCTTTAGCGACAAATACGACGCGCCTTTGAGCGAGGCGGGAAAGAACATATCGGGCGGACAAAAACAGCGGCTTTCGATTGCGCGGGCAATCGTCAGAAAGCCCAAGATATATCTCTTTGACGATTCTTTTTCGGCTCTCGACTACATGACGGAGGCGGCTTTGCGCGAGGAGATTATGAGACAATCGCGCGAAAACGGCGCGGGCGTCGTCATAGTTTCGCAGAGAATAGCGTCGATTTTGAGCGCGGACTGCATAATCGTCGTCGACGGAGGCCGCGTCATCGGTCAAGGAACGCACGCCGAGCTTTTGGAGACGTGCAAGGAATATAAGGAAATTGCGGCCTCGCAGCTTCCTAAGGAGGAATTGCGCTATGGCCGATAAGTTGAGCGCGGCGGCCGGCCGCGATACGGGCAGAGGAACCGAGTTTTTGGGCGGCTACGGCAGGACTGTATCGTCGGGAATAAATGTAATCGACAAGCCTCTCGAATTCAAAAAAACCTTTTTTAAGCTCGTCAGGGATCTTTCGCTGTATAAATATCTGATATCCGTAGCGGCGGTTTTTGCCGTAATCAGCACGGTCTTTGTCATATTCGGTCCGAGGCTCATGTCTGAAATTACGGACATGATATTTGACGGCGTCACCGATTTGCTCTTTAAGGGCGGCGGACTCGGCGAACGGAGCGTCAAGGACGGGATATACGGCAAGCTTGCTCTGTTGTTTTTGCTCTATCTTTTCAGCTCGGTTTTTTTGTATGCGCAGGGCTTTATCATGGCCTCGGTTTCGCAAAAGGTTTCGCTCAAGATGCGCTCCGAAATAAACAAAAAAATCAGCCGTCTGCCCGTCGGGTATTTTGACAAGCATTCGCACGGCGACGTGCTGTCGAGAATAACCAACGACGTAGACACGGTGGGCAACACCCTCAATCAGGGGCTGTCTCAAATTATCACGGCGGTTTGCACGATTGTCGGAATTACTATAATGATGATAGACATAAACGTTTTGCTTGCGGCCGTCGTATTGATAATATTGCCGCTGTCCTACGCCGTCATAAGGCTTATCGCCAAGCGTTCGCAGGAGCAGTTCCGCCGTCAGCAAAACTATCTCGGAGCGGTCAACGGCTATATAGAGGAAATGTACGGCGGACACAGCGTCGTCAAGGCCTTCGGCATGGAGAAAAAAAGCGGCGAGAGGTTTGAGAGCCTCAACGAAAAGCTCTATGAGACGGCGTGGCGTTCTCAAATGGTCTCGGGCTTTATCAACCCTCTGGTTTTGTTTATATCAAATCTCGGCTACGTCGCCGTCATGGTTTTCGGCGCGTATCTGACGGCGATCGGGCGCAACGTTATGATAGGCGGCTTGCTTGTGTCGGCGGCTCTGACGCCCGGAATGCTTTACGCCTTTATTCAGTACGTCCGTTCGTTTACGTCGCCGATAAACCAAACGGCGCAGATATCAAATATAATTCAGTCGACGGTCGCGGCGGCCGAGCGCATATACGTCTTTTTGGACGAGAGTCAGGAGGTCGCGCCCGTCAAGCCCGCCCAAATGCCCGCGCCGGAGGATATCAAGGGCGGCATAGTCTTTGAAAACCTCACCTTCGGATACGAAAAGGACGTTCCCGTCTTAAAAAATTTTAGCTTTGAGATAAAGGCGGGCAGCCGCGTCGCCATAGTCGGGAGGACGGGTTCGGGAAAGACGACGGTCGTCAAGCTGCTTATGCGTTTTTATGACGCGGACGGCGGACGCATTCTTTTGGACGGCGCGGACATATCGGCCTATGACAAGAGCCTTTATAGAAAAAATATCGCGATGGTCTTGCAGGATACCTGGCTGTTTAACGGCACGATAGCCGACAATATCCGCTACGGACGGCTCGACGCGGACGACGCGGAGGTCAGACGCGCCGCCGAAATCGCGGGGGCGCACGAATTTATATCTGCTCTGAAAGACGGCTATAATACCGTCATAAACGAGGAGGCCGCCAACGTTTCGGAGGGGCAAAAGCAGCTGCTGTCAATCGCGCGCGCCGTCATAAGGCGCAGCCGCATAATGATATTTGACGAGGCCACCTCGTCGATCGACACCATGACCGAAAAAATAATACAGGAGGCCGTCGAAAAAATAACCAAGGGCAAGACCTGTATAGTCATCGCTCACCGCCTGTCGACGATAATAAATTCAGACGTCATACTCGTAATGGAGGACGGCGAGCTTAGAGAATCGGGCAGTCATGAGGAGCTGTTAAAAAAAGACGGGCTTTATGCGGAAATGTACAAAACGCAATATAGAAGCGGAAGAAGCGGGGGCGGTCGATAATGCAAGAGAACCAAGTAAAGCCCGCCGTTAGGGTTTCGATAATAACCATCATAATTAACGCCGTTTTGACGGCGTTAAAGCTTGCGGTCGGCGTTTTTGCCGCCTCTTACGCCCTGATTTCTGACGCGGCTCACTCCGGCTCGGACGTTTTGAGTACGCTCATAGTCGTCGCGGGAATCAAAAGCGCGGGCAAAAGCGCGGACAAAAAGCACAGCTACGGGCACGAACGCTTTGAATGTATAGCCGCGATTGTTTTAGCGGCTATGCTGTTTGCGACGGGCGCGGCGATAGGCTACGGCGCGGTAAGCAACATAATAAGCGGCGGCTACAAAAACGCGGCCGGCTCATTCGGGCTAATCGCGACGGTTACGGCGGCGGTCTCTATCGCGGTAAAGGAGCTTATGTACCGCTATACCATGAGGACGGCAAAAAAAATCTCGTCGGGCGCGCTTGCCGCCGACGCGTGGCACCACCGCTCCGACGCGCTGTCGTCTGTCGGCAGTCTGATCGCCGTCGCGGGCGCGGCGATAGGCTTTCCGATTTTGGACCCCATAGCCGGAATGGTCATATGCGCCTTTGTCATAAAGGCGGCGGCGTCTATATTTTGGGATTCGGTAAAAAAAATGACAGACGAGGCCTGCCCCGACGGGGTGGAGGCCGAAATGCGCGCTATCATTCTCAACCGCGAGCGGAGGGTGACGATAGACAGCCTCAAAACCCGCAGGTTCGGCGACAAGTTTTACGCCGACGTAGAAATCGGCATAGACGCGTATCTGACCTTTGTCGAGGCGCATAATATAGCCACCGACATTCACGACGATTTGGAGAGAGCCTTTCCGTCGCTTAAGCACTGCATGGTTCACGCCAACCCGCGCGACGATTCGGCAAAATAACGGCGTTCGGGCGGCATACTGCGGCTATAAGATAAGCTTATGACCGTATAATTTTTTATAAATATACTTTTAGTCTTGTTTTTATCGTCATAGTCTTTACAATCGGCTGTTTATATGGTATAATGTTCGTTAAACACACTTCAAAAAAAAATGCTTTTAAGGAAAGTATATTAAAAACATGAAAAAAGAAGGACAAATAAGAATACCGTCGGGGTGCGCTATCTCGGGTATTATCAACAAGGACGGAAGGAGAATAGACGGAAGCGGCATATCAAAATCTATCGCCGTAATGCACGACCGCTCAAACGGTCTCGGCGGAGGCTTTGCGGGCTACGGCATTTATCCCGAATATAAGGACTATTACGCCTTTCACATATTCTTTACCGACGCGGAAGCAAAGCGGCAATGCGAGACCTTTATAGAGTCTCATTTTGACATAATCAATCAATCGGAGCTTCCGACAAAAAAGATTCCCGAGATAACCGACGAGCCGCTAATTTGGCGTTATTTTGTCACGCCGCGCCCCGCCAAGCTGTTGGAGAGTCAGCTTGACGAGGAGGAATACACGCTTAGGTGCGTCTTTGTCATGAATACGCGCTACAGCGGCGTATTTGTCTTTTCGTCGGGCAAAAACATGGGCGTCTTTAAGGCGGTCGGCTTTCCCGAGGACGTGGCGCGCTTTTATCGGCTCGACGAATACGCGGGCTATTCGTGGATAGCCCACGGAAGATATCCGACAAACACCCCCGGCTGGTGGGGAGGGGCGCACCCCTTTGCAATCCTCGATTTTTCGGTGGTGCACAACGGCGAGATATCGTCCTATGACGCAAACAGAAGGTTTATAGAGATGTTCGGCTACAAATGCACGCTGCAGACCGACACGGAGGTCATAACCTACATATGGGATTACCTCGTCAGACGCAAAAAGCTGACGCTGACGGAAGCCGCCGAGGTCATCGCCGCGCCCTTTTGGGAAAAAATCAACGCCATGCCCGACAAAGACCGCGAGCGGCTGACCTATCTCAGAACCGCCTATCCGAGCCTTTTGGTCACCGGGCCTTTCTCGATAATAGTCGGCTTTAAGGGAGGGCTTTTGGCTCTCAACGACAGACTAAAGCTTCGCTCTATGGTCGCCGCCGAAAAAAATCAAACGGTATACATAGCCAGCGAGGAGTGCGCTATACGCGAGATAGAGTCGTCGTTCGACAAGGTTTGGGCGCCTGTCGGCGGCGAGCCGGTTCTCGTCAGACTAAACGGGGATTTGTCATAAGGGAGGCGCGTCTAAAAAACGCGGGTTTCGCCGGCCTTTAAGAGAAACAACCCAAACACACCGACAAAAATAAAGGAAAAGCAATATGCCTATAAATTACGAGGATAACATATACGAAGTAATAAGAAATCGGGAGAGATGCATAAACTGCCGCGTTTGCGAGAGGCAGTGCGCTAATCTCGTACATAAATACAGCGCGGAGACCGGCGAAATGGTCTCGGACAGCATGACGTGCGTCGATTGTCAACGCTGTGTTTCGCTATGCCCGACAAAGGCTCTCAAAATCATAAAAAACATCAACACCTACCGCGACAACGCCAATTGGAGCGAGTCGGCGATAAAAAGTCTTTATAAGCAAGCCGAATCGGGGGGCGTTTTGCTGTCGTCTATGGGCACGCCGGAGCCTTATCCCGTATATTGGGACAAGATTTTGATAAACGCGTCGCAGGTGACAAATCCGTCTATAGACCCCTTGAGAGAGCCTATGGAGACGCGCGTCTCACTGAGCCGCCGCCCTCAAAACGTCGAGAGAGACGGAGAGGGCAATATCGTAAACACGATAAAAAACGCGCTGACATTGAGCGTGCCGATAATGTTTTCGGCAATGTCCTACGGCTCTATAAGCTACAACGCGCACAAGTCGCTTGCGATAGCCGCCAAAAAGCTCGGGATTTTTTATAACACGGGCGAGGGCGGTCTGCACAGAGATTTTTATGAATACGGAGCAAACACTATAGTTCAGGTCGCGTCGGGGCGTTTCGGCGTATATAAAGACTATCTCGACGCGGGAGCCGCCGTCGAAATCAAAATGGGGCAGGGCGCGAAGCCCGGCATAGGCGGACACCTTCCCGGAGAAAAAATCGTCGACGACGTGTCTAAGACGAGAATGATTCCTAAGGGCACCGACGCGATATCACCCGCGCCTCACCACGACATATATTCGATAGAGGACTTGCGCCAGCTCGTCTTTTCGCTAAAGGAGGCGACAAATTATACCAAGCCCGTCATAGTCAAGATAGCCGCCGTTCACAACATCGCGGCAATCGCCAGCGGCATAGCCAGAAGCGGAGCGGATATCATAGCAATCGACGGCTTTAGAGGAGGAACGGGAGCCGCGCCGACGCGCATACGCGACAACGTGGGAATTCCCGTCGAGCTTGCTCTCGCTTGCGTAGATACGCGCCTCAGAGAGGAGGGCATAAGAAACGACATAGCCTTAGTCGTCGGCGGCAGTATCAGAAACAGCGCGGACATCGTCAAGGCCGTGGCCTTAGGCGCGGACGCGGTCTATATCGCGACGGGCGCGCTGCTTGCTCTCGGCTGTCACCTCTGCCGCTCGTGTCATTTGGGCAAGTGCAACTGGGGTATAGCCACTCAAAATCCCGAGCTTGTCAAGCGTCTAAACCCCGAGACGGGAAGCGTCAGACTGATAAACCTCGTCACCGCGTGGAAGCACGAGATAGAGGAGATGATGGGAGGCATGGGCATCAATTCGATAGAGGCGTTGAGGGGCAACAGGCTCATGCTGAGAGGCATAGGTCTGACAAACAAGGAGCTTGAAATACTCGGTATATATCACGCGGGGGAATAAGAGAATGAAAAAAATTTACGTTCAGGAAGAATGGTGTCTCAAATGCCGTTTGTGCGAATATGTGTGCGCCTACGCCAACTCGGGCTGTGAGAATATCGTATTCGCGTTAAAAAACAGACCGATAAGCCCGCGCATAACCGTCGAGGACGACGGAAAAATATGCTTTGCCGTGTCGTGCCGCCACTGCGACGACCCGTCGTGCCTAAAGGGCTGTATAAGCGGAGCTATATCAAAGGCCGACGGCGTGGTAAGGATAGACAAAAACAAATGCGTCGGCTGTCTTACCTGCGTTTTGTCGTGCCCTTACGGCGCGATATCGGTAGGGCCGGAGGGAACGGCGACAAAATGCGAGCTTTGCATAGGCAACGCCGGCGGAACGCCTATGTGCGTCAGGTTTTGCCCCAACAGAGCCATAATATGCGAGTGAGGAACGGAATGAGTATGAAATATGTGATAATAGGCAATTCTATAGCCTCGACCGGCTGCATAGAGGGAATAAGAGCAACCGACAAGGACGGGAGCATAACCGTCATAGGCGCGGAGCCTCATCATGTCTACGGGCGGCCTCTCATATCTTATCTCTTAGAGGGTAAGACCGATTTGGAGCGCATAAAATACCGCCCGGACGACTTTTATGAGGTCAATAAATGCGAGTTTTTGAGCGGCGTAAGAGCCGTCAAAATCGACCTGAAAGACAAGGTCGTCGAGACGGAAAACGGCGGTACTATACCGTATGACAAGCTGCTTATAGCGACGGGTTCGCGGCCGTTTGTGCCGCGCATAACCGGGCTTGAAAAATATGAATATCACACCTTTATGACCCTTGACGACGCGCTGAGGCTCGACAAAAAAATAAGAGAGACGGCAAACGCTAAGGTACTCATAATCGGCGCGGGTCTGATCGGGCTGAAATGCGCGGAGGCTCTGCGCAAATACGCGTCAAAAATCACCGTCGTAGATATGGCGGACAGGGTTTTGCCGAGTATATTAGACGCGGAGGGCGCGGAAATAATCAAAAAGCATCTCGAGGCTAACGGCGTCGATTTTGTCTTGTCGACGGCGGCAAACCTCGACGACTTCAAATTTGATATCCTGTGCGTATGCGCGGGAGTAATTCCCGAGACGGGGCTTGCAAAGGCCGCGGGGCTTGAGGTCGGGCGCGGAATATTTATTGACGACCGCGCCGCGACGACGGCTATAGACGTTTACGCCGCGGGCGACTGCACCGAAAGCGTCAGCGGTGTGACCGGCGCGCGCGGCGCGACGCCGATTTTGCCGAACGCCTACATTCAGGGCGAGACGGCGGGAATCAACATGGCGGGAGGCCGCGCGGTCTGCGACAAATATATTCCCATGAACGCGATAGGCTTTTTTGGAAAGCACATTTTGACCGCGGGGGTATACGACGGTGAAACCGTCACGGTCAAAAGAGACGGCGGCTTCAAAAAGCTTTTTATCAAGGACGGACTGCTAAAGGGCTATATCTTTATCGACGACTTCAAGAGAGCGGGAATCTATACCGCCCTGATACGCGATAAGACCGACCTGTCGGGCATAGATTCGGACGCGCTTGCCGACGACATAAGCTTAGCGCGCGTCTACAAAAAAAACCGGAGAGACGAGATACTCAAAAAGACTGATTTAAGAGGGCAAGGGGTATGACGATAATAGACGCGCGCGGAAAGCATTTCCGCGACTTAAACAGAGAAATCAAGGATGCGGGCGACGCCGAGATATTAGTGCAAAACTGCAACGGTCAGCGTTATATCGGGGCAGGCGTAGACAACGCCGTCATAAAAATCAACGGCGTTCCGGGCAACGCCTTGGGCGCGTATCTCAACAACTGCGAGATACACGTCAACGGCAACGCGCAGGACGCGACGGGCGACACCATGAACGGCGGCAAAATAATCATTCACGGCAATTCGGGCGACGCGACGGGCTACGCCATGAGAGGCGGCGTAATTTATATCAGCGGCAACGTCGGCTACCGCGCGGGCGTTCACATCAAGTCTTACGGGGAGTTTAAGCCGGTCATAATAATCGGCGGCAAAACCGGCAATTTTTTGGCCGAATATCAGGCGGGCGGAATGATAGTTTTGCTCAATCTCGGCAAGCTGCAAAACCCCGCGGGCGATTTTATCGCCAACGGTATGCACGGCGGTGAAATTTATATAAGAAACGCCGACGCGGACGCCTTGCGGCTGTCGGACAGATTGGTTTACGGAGAGGCGGCAAAGAGCGACTTAGATGAAATATCCAAAAACATAGAGGAGTATTGCGGCATATTCGGGCTTGATTACAAGGAGATAATGAGCGGCAGGTTTATCAGAATTACGCCGAATACGTTAAGCCCGTATAAGCAGCTGTACGTCAACAATTAAAAACCGATAAAAAAAAGAGCGGGAGGTTTTTTTTATGGAATTTACCGAATCGTCGATTTATGAATTTATCAAGGCTAACGACGTGAAATTTATACGTCTCGGGTTTTGCGACGTTTTTGGCGGGCAAAAAAACATATCGGTCATGCCCGAAATGTTTTTGAAGGCCATAGACGAGGGCATACCCTTTGACGCCGCCGCCGTCGACGGCTTTCTCGACATGGAAAAGGCCGATTTATATTTGAAACCCGACCTCAAAACCTTTTCTTTAGTGCCGTGGCGTTCGCACAGCGAAACGGTCATACGCTTTTTGTCGGATATAACAAAGAGCGACGGAAGCGATTTTGAGGGGTGCAGCCGCAATATTCTAAAAAAAGTCAAAAGAGCCGCCAAGGACATGGGCTTTTCATGCAATATCGGCGTCAATTGCGAATTTTATCTCTTTGAGAACGATGCCGCCGGCTATCCGACAAAAACGCCGATAGACGACGCGGGATATTTTGACATATCGCCCCTCGACAAGGGCGAGGACATAAGGCGCGACATATGCCTTACCCTCGAAAAAATGGGCATACGCCCCGAAACGTCGCACCACGAGCAGGGGCCGGGGCAAAACGAAATCAACTTCAAATATTCCGACCTTTTGACGACGGCCGACAACTTTATGACCTTTAAGTGGGTGGTGTCGACAATCGCCGCGAGAAGCGGAGCGTCGGCGGTCTTTGACCCCAAGCCGCTCGACAACAAAAACGGCAACGGAATGCACATCAAGCTGACCCTCGTCAAGGACGGAGAAAACATATTTAAGCTAAAAAACGGAGAGCTGGGCGAGACCGCAAAGCATTTTATCGCGGGAGTCATGGAAAAAATACCCGAAACGACGCTGTTTTTAAATTCCGTAGAGTCGTCCTACGACCGTCTCGGGCGGTTTACCGCGCCGGCGCACATATCGTGGTCTTATTATAACAGAAGCCGTTTGATAAGAATAAACGCCGAAAAGGATTTTTGCCATATGGAGCTTCGTTCGCCCGACCCCGTCTGCAACACATATCTGGCGTTTGCGCTGACGCTTGCGGCGGGTCTTGAGGGAATAGAAAACAAGCTCGAGCTGTGCCCGCCTTACGACGAAAAGCTCAGTCAGCAAAAGGCCGCCAAAAGACTGCCGTCGTCGCTTGCCGAGGCGGTCAGGCTGGCCGAAAACAGCCAATTTTTAAAGAGAGTTATCCCCGAAAAGGTATTGAGCAAATATATCGAGGTCAAAAGAGAGACGGGCGACCTCGTCAGAGAAAGTTTCTTAGATTAAGTTGAGGGAGAAAGCTTGGAAGAAAAAGTCTTGATAGTGTCGTCACAGGACAGGGATTCCGAAAGACTTACGCATTTGTTTGCGTCATTTAATATGCAGACAACCGTCGTTCCGTATGCGAGCAAGGCGCGCCGCAAGATTTTGGAGGACGATTTTAGCCTGATTATCGTCAACGCGCCCTTGTCCGACGAATTCGGAACCGAGCTTGCAATCAACGCCGCGGAAAAAACCTTTGCCGGCGTTTTGCTTTTTGTCAAAGCAGACCTGTTTTCGGCCACCGTCGACAAGGCCGAAAAACACGGCGTATTCGTCATGAGCAAGCCTCTGACCGCGCCGCTGAACGAGACGGTGCGAAGCTTAAGAGCCGTTTCATACAGATTGCGCTCTATACGCCGCGAAAACCAAAAGCTGCTCAACAAGATTGCCGAAATGCGCGTCGTCGAACGGGCAAAAATCGCTTTGATTCAATATGAAAACATGTCGGAGGACGACGCTCACAAGTTTATCGAGCGCAAGGCGATGGACAGACGGACGGAAAAAGGCGAAATCGCCGCGGAAATATTGAGGAGATACGGCGACTAAAAGGGCTTTGGCAAAGGTTGAACGGCCGCGGGTTTAACTTAACTCAAATTTTAATTCGGAGGAATCCCGCCGAATTAAAATAAACGAGGTAGTGTATAACGTTATGAATAGGAGAGTATTATGGCAAAGAAAATCACGGTAAAAGGAGTCGATATTACATATAAACGTATAAACGAGGCCGAATTTATTTCCTTAACCGATATTGCAAGATTCAAAAATCCGGAGTTTCCCGCCGACGTCGTCAAAAATTGGATGCGTAGTCGCACGACGGTTGAATTCCTCGGGATTTGGGAGCAGCTCAACAACCCCGACTTTAAACTGGTCGAATTCGACCGGTTTAGAAGTGAGGCGGGTTTGCATAGCTTTGTCCTTTCTCCGCAAAGATGGATAGAAACAACCGGAGCTATCGGCATTGTGTCCAAATCGGGAAAGGGCGGGGGTACTATCGCGCACAATGACATCGCCTTAGAGTTTGCTAATTGGATATCCGTTGAATTCCGTCTTTATATGATTAAGGAATTCCAACGGCTTCATATCGCCGAGCAAGCGCAGCTTGAATGGACGGCAAAGCGTGAATTGGCAAAAATCAATTACCGCATACACACGGACGCGATAAAGGAGAATCTCATCGTTCCCGATTTGACCGACAAGCAGATCGGCTATGTCTACGCAAATGAAGCCGACCTTTTGAACGTCGCGCTGTTCGGCGAAACCGCGGCTCAGTGGCGTAACGGGAATCCCGACAAAAAAGGCAATATGCGCGACTACGCCAAGGTTGAGCAGCTTCTCGTGCTTGCAAATTTAGAGAGCTACAACGCGATATTGATAGAGGAGCAAAGACCTCAGCGCGAACGCATTATTTTGCTAAACAAGACGGCAAAGAGGCAGCTTGAAGCTTTGCTAAACAACATTGCGGTCAAGCAAGATAAGCTGCTCGGGTTGCCGCCGAAAGACGACGGCTCCGAGCAAGCGTAACCTCCAATCTTAGCGAAAACGCCTATACATCAACGGGCGAAAACACTTATTGCATCAATAAAATTTTGAGGAAAAGCTTATGAAAATCATAGTTTTAGGCGGCGGTCACGGCGGACTTGTCGCCGCGCGCGATTTGGCCGCGGGCGGCCACGAGGTGACCGTCTATGAAAAGCGGGCCGAGGCGGCCGTCGGGTATGATTGGCACGACGACGTGGACAAGCGCGTCTTTGACGACCTTGCCTTGCCTCTGCCGCCCGAGGATACTTATTTTAAGGCGAGAGAGCTGTCTTTGCTTGCGCCCGATTCTAAAAAGTGGATAAAAATCAAGCAGACAAAGCGAAACAAAACCTATTCGTTCGAGCGCAAGCCCTTGCTTGCCGCGCTCTATAAGAGCGCGAAGGACGCGGGCGTAAAGGTCTTGTTTGAGACCTGCGCGGACGGCTTGATTATCGACGGCGCGGCAGTCAAGGGTGTCGTTATGGGCGGAGAGGAGCTTTTTGCCGATCTCGTCATAGATTCGGCGGGGCTTTTTTCGCCCTATAGAGAGAGCCTGCCCGAGAGCTTCGGCATTGTCGCAAGACCAGGCGACGGCGATATCTTTTATGTATACAAGGGCTTTTACGAGTCCGACGAAAACGCCGAAAAGGACGAGGTGAATACCAACCGCTGCTATATCATGCCGGCGGGCTTGCGCGGAATAGCGTGGTGCGTGCAAGACCCGCCCACGGGATATATCAACGTGTTTGTCGGTCAGACGGGCGGTCTGACGCGGGAGGAAATCGACGGCATTCTTGATTTTTTGAGAAAGGATAACCCTTGCATAGGCGAAAGGCTTGTGCGCGGAGGACTGACGGCGGCGATTCCCATCAGATATCCCGCGTCGAGAATGGTCGCCGACGGATACGCGATAGTCGGCGATGCGGCCTTTATGACCGTGCCGCTAAACGGCTCGGGTATGCTGTCGTCGATGTACGCCGGCTCATATCTCGCCGAGGCGGTAAACAAGAGCGGCTCGTCAAGCGTCGCCGCGCTTTGGGCTTATCAGGCTAAATTTATGCAAAATGTAGGAGCGAGAAACGCGGCTATCGACGTTATAAGGCGGTGGATAAACACCGTCGAGCCGGGCGATTTGAGGTTTTTGCTTGAAAAGGGAATAATTACCGGCAAAAATATTTCGGACATGGCGGAAAACGTCATTCCCGCCGTCAAAACCGAGGAGGTAATCAAGAGATTTTTTGCCTCCGGCAAAAAAAATCTGTCGCTCATGGTTGACGCCGTCGGCTTGCTGACAAAAATCGTAAAGACCTACGCCGTGTCGAGAATGATTCCTCAGCGTTACTCCGTCAAAAAGGCCGCGGCGTGGGAAAAGGACTACAACGAGCTTTTTTCTTAGGGCTTAAAGCATACAAAAAAAATTTAATGCCTAAACCTTAATAAACCGCAATAAAATCGCTTGCAAAAGATTTGCAAACGTGCTAAAATAATAGCCGTAAATTTATATAATATTATGTTTTGGAAGGAGAATAACCGTGCCTCAAATTAAATCGCAGATAAAAAGAGTAAAAATTACCGCCGCCGAAAACGACAGGAACGTCGCCAAAAGGAGCAGGGTAAAAAATATTATCAAAAAATACAACGCCCTGATAGACGCCAAAGAAATAACCGCCGCCGAGGAGCTTTTAAAAGAGGTTGTCGGCGTCATCGAAAGCGCGTATCTCGACGGAATATACAAGAGAAACACCGCCTCGAGAAAGGTGTCGGAGCTTTCAAAAAAGCTGTCCGCTCTCAAAAAGGCGCAATAAATCAAACCGATAAAAAAAACGACGGCGTTCAACGCGCCGTAAAAAAAGGGGGGAGTTTTTGTCAAAAAACTCCCCCTTTATTTTGTGATGGTTTTATTGTGCTTTGCAAAAAAGCCTACTTCAAAATAGAGCTTATATATTCGCCGCTGTCGCCGTCGTCGGAGATTTCGATTGCCGGTTTATCGACGGTCTGCGCTTCCTGCGCGCCGACGGGCTGAGCTTTTGTCTTTGCGTCCTTGATAAATAAAAGGAACAGCACGGATATCGCCAAGGCAACTATACAATAAGGGAACAGCACGGTATAGCCGAGTTTGTCTTGCAGCCAGCCGCTGGCGATAGGCGTTAAGACCATCGCGACGGTCATGACGGTATTAAACAGGCCGGTATTAAAGCCGATTTTGTTTTGGTCGGACAGCTCGAGAACGTAAGGATAGAGATTGACGAGCGCGACCGAATATCCGCCGCCCGCGAGCAGAAAGGAGATAAACATAAACGCGTTGAGACTTCTTTGCAGCCCCGCCAGAACAAACGCCGCGAGCATGATGAGCAAGCCGGTTATCAAAAGCTTGCGCCTCTTGATTTTTTTGGACAGCTTGCTTACCGGAACGGCGGCCGCGCAGGCCGCTACGAGACACAAAAGCTGAGGAATAGTAAAGCCGCCTTTGTCTAAGCCGACGAGAACCTTTTCGGCGTATACCGAAAGCGACGAGACAAGCCCGTTAAACGCAACATAAAAAAAGAATACCGCCGACAAGAGCAAAAGCTTGTTGCGAAAGAGGTTTTCGCGGTTGACGTTGAAGTCAAAGGTTTCGGTTTCGGAATCCGCGCCTTTTTCGACCTCGGGGAGCGCGTTATATTCCTTTACAAGCTTGTTTTCTCTGACCGTGACGGCAAATATGATTATCAAAACGGCCATAATCGCCGAGTCTATCATAAATATCCATTGAAAACCTATGACGGCCTTTAGCTCGCAAAGCCCTATTCCGACGACGGTGGCTATTATGCTGACTATTTGCGTCACGGCGTTTGCCTTGCGTCTCAGTGAAAGGGGAGTTACGTCGGGGAGAAGCGACAATGCCGCCGGTCTCGCCATTGCGTTAAAGGAGAGGGTTACGCCGAGCAAAATCAAAAATATCCATTTTGAGTCAAGCCCGAGCGTCGCGCCTGCGAGCGTCCACGTGACGACGGCGGCTATCGAAAAAACCAATATATAAGGCGTGCGCCGCCCGAAACGGCTGCGGCTTCTGTCGGAAAGTATTCCGAAAAGCGGCAGCAAAAACAACGCTAAAATATTGTCGAGAGCCATAATGACGCCCTTGCCCGTGCTGTAAAAGCCGAGACCGCCGTCGGCTACGGGCGCGGTGGCTATAATTTGAATGAGAGCGTCAAATACGCTTGTAAACACCGATATCCACGCGAACGCGAGAGATATGTTTATCGTATTTCTGATAAAAGTGTTGTTTTTTTTCATGCGGTACATCCTCTAAAAGCTATAGATTTAGTCAAATTTAAACTATTATATCATAAATAGCAAATTAAAGCAATGCCGATAGAGAGGTTTTTTTGCGATTATTTTGCGATTATTCCGTGCCCCGCACAATTCGTGCACAAAGCGGCGGTTTATGTGACATATGCTCGCCTTAATTCCGCGCCGCTGCCGACGTTTTTTTTAGTTTCTAAACCAACATCAGATTATTTCCCCCGCCAAGCTCGACCAAAATGACGTCGTCGCCGATTTTGAATATGCTCGTCCATGGTATAAATATGTCGCCGTCGGCCCCGCCCTTAAAGATGCGGCGGCTGCCGGGAACGACTACGCCTATAACCGCCCCCTTAGACGTCAAAACCAAATCGGACAGCCGCCCGAGTTTTTTGCCGTCGGCGACGTTGATGATTTCCTTTTCTTTAAGCTCAAGATAAGATAATTCCATATATAATAAATATATTGCGCCGGCAAACGGACTATTCGGAATAACGGTTTAAATGCCTTGCCGAACGCAAAAAACCGTCAAAAATCCGCCGATTGCAGGTTAGCGTCAACGCGAGATGGTTTTTATAATAAACTTATTAATATATATTATCAATAAGAGGCAAAATGTTTGACAAAACGCGGATAATGAGTTAAAATATATATAAAGAATTATTTTTAAAACCAAAAAAGGATTGCAAAACAGAGAAAAATATGGACGACAAAACCGTTACCTTAAGGAGAATGACAAAACAAAAGGAAGCCGTAAAAAAGGCGTTGGCGGAGCTTGGGCATCCTACGGCGGAGGAGCTGTACGCCTCGATTAAGAACGCGTATCCCATGCTGAGCAGAGCGACGGTATATCGAAACCTCGGTCTGCTGGCGAACGACGGCGTCGTCGACCGCGTCATAGGTATGCCCGACGGCGGAGAACGCTTTGACGCGACGACGTCGCCGCATTATCATTTTATCTGTCTGAAATGCGGAGCGGTATCCGACATCGACATAGCCTATAAGTCCGACGAGGACAGACAAATAGAGGAACGCTACGGATATCGCGTGACGGGGCATAAGGCTAACTTTTTTGGCTATTGCGACAAATGCGCCGGAGCGGACGCGGACATTTAAAAAAATTTTAATGCGCAAACCTCAATTTAAACGACCCTAAATAAAAAAAACGCTTGACAAAAGCGTATTATGTGGTATAATATAGTAGTATGAGATACGGAGCGTCAAAATCAAGGTCATAAGATCGATTTTGAGCGGAGGGTATAAATGGGAAAGGAATCCTTTGTAAAGAGAGCGTTGGACGACAGCGAACAGATTATAGCCATAGCGAGAATAACGAGATGGAAGTTTTTGGACGAGGTTTTGTGGGGTACGCTTTTTGCTTGCGTCATAATCGCGAGCGTCGTTGTTTTCAAAAATAATTTGGTGTCGATAATAATCGGCGTCGTGCTTGCCGTTATCTGGGGGCTAAAGGCCGAGAAGGATTTGATTTATCTCAGCTGCACAATACTTAGCGTGACGACGCGCAAAATCGTCTATCGCACCGGCTTTATCAAGACGCGCGGCGTCGATATTCCGCTCAGAAACGTAGACAACGTGCAGGTGTCCTATTCGTTTATAGGCAGAATGCTCAATTTCGGCAAAATCAGAATAGAGTCGAGAAGCGAGCCTATCGACGTAAATTGGGTCTACAACCCTACGCGTTTCAAAAACCTCATAGACAAAGCCTCGCAGGGCTATGTTTCGCAGAGAAGAATTATTGAGTAATTAGCGGTCGGTGAGCAGTGGTCAGTGATTAGTGATTAGTGATTAGTGGTCGGCGGTCGGCGGTTAGTGGTCGGCGGTCAGCGGTCAGTGGTCGGCGGTCAGCGGTCAGTGGTCGGCGGTCAGCGG
>JAISRB010000122.1 GCA_031273825.1 Clostridiales bacterium | reverse complement strand
CTGAGAAAGATAACGCCGCGCCCGCCAAAGGGCTTGTCGGATAAATTGAACGCCAAAACGCGCGGCAAAGGCCCCTTTATCGTCGGCTTGCTCAACGCGCTTATGCCGTGCGCTCCGCTATTGTCGATGCAATTATACGCGCTCGGAACGGGCAGCGCGCTTGTCGGCGGCGTATCTATGTTGTTGTTTTCGCTCGGAACCGTGCCTCTTATGCTGGCTTTTGGTTGCGCGGGAGCGTTTACGGGTAAAAAAACCAAAAGAATCATGACCACGGTCAGCTCGGTGCTTGTCGCGGTAATGGGCTTCTTTATGTTTACAAGCGGCTTTGCGCTGACGGGAATTACGTTCGGCGGCGGAGGCGGCGCGTCTGTCGAGGCGACGGACGGCGGAGGAATTCAAAAGGTTTCTTCAACGGTAACGGCGACAAAATACGGCAACATAAGCGTAAAGGCGGGAACGGCGGTCGACTGGACGCTAAACGCCGACGCAAGCGTCGACCGAAGCTGTATAAGAGATATGAGAGTGCCCGAGTTTAATATTTCAAAGAGGCTAAAATCGGGCGTAAACAAAATAAGCTTTACTCCGACAAAAAAGGGAACGTATATTATCCGCTGCTCGATGGGCATGTATACGGGCAGAATAACCGTCACATAATCACAGCTTACCGGCGGCGTTTCGGTGATAAATTGAATCAAAATTTTAAATTTAAGGGTGAGAAAATGGAATTTTTATTGAGCCGGTGGCATTGCATTCTGCCGGTCATAATCATAGCGACGGTCGGGCTTTGCTCGGGCATTAAATCAAGGGGCAAAAACGCAAAGGAAAATAAGGACGGCGAAACGCGGATAAACGGCGCGAACGCCGATATCATAGATGAGGAGCTTAGATAAAAATGAACAGAGATACGTTAAAAATAACGGGAATGACCTGCGCCGCATGTTCCGCGAGGATAGAGCGCGCCGTGCAAAAAATGGACGGAGTCGGCTTTGCCTCCGTCAATTTGGCCACGGAAAAGCTGACGGCGGAATATGATTGCGGCGTTACCGATATACAAAAAATTATGGGCGTCGTCACGGGCTTAGGCTACGGAGCCGCCGCCGTTACCCAAAAGAAGCAATCGGCCGACGCGGATAAGCTAAAAAAAGAGAGAGAAATCAAGGTTCTTTGGCTAAAGTTTATCATATCGGCGGCCTTTGCCGTTCCGCTTTTATATCTCGCGATGGGCTCGATGATAGGTCTTCCTATTCCCGAATTTCTTATGCCGATGATGCATCCGCTAAATTTTGCCGTAGCCGAAATATTGCTGACGATACCGAGCATAGCCGCCGGATATAGGTTTTATATAGTCGGCGTAAAGGCTATTTTGAAACGCAGTCCGAATATGGACTCGCTCATTGCCGTGGGCACGTCCGCGGCGGTTTTATATAGCTTATATTCGGTGATAGGCATTATTTCCGGAAACCACGGGGCGGTTGACGCGCTGTATTTTGAGACGGCGGCGGTCATAATAACCCTGATATTGCTCGGCAAGTCTTTAGAGGCGGCGTCTAAGGGCAAGACAAGCGAGGCAATCAAAAAGCTGATGGGACTCGCGCCCAAAACGGCTATTATAGTCAAAGACGGCAAGGAAATAGAAATACCTATCGACGACGTATGTATAGGCGACATTTGCTCGGTCAAGCCGGGCGATAAAATACCGGCGGACGGCGTCGTCGCCGAGGGGTATACCTCGATTGACGAGTCTATGCTGACCGGCGAGAGTATGCCCGTCGATAAAAAAACCGGAGATAAGGTATTCGCCGCGAGCATAAACAAAAACGGCGCGTTCAGATTTGAGGCGACAAAGGTAGGAGGCGAGACGGCGTTGGCGCAAATAATCAAGCTGGTCGAGGACGCGCAAGGCTCCAAAGCCCCTATAGCGCGGCTGGCCGACATAATTTGCAGATATTTTGTGCCTACGGTCTTTGGCATAGCCACAATCGCCGCCGCCGCGTGGTGGATAAGCGGCGAGCCGTTTGTTTTTGCGGTGACGATTTTTGTCGCCGTTTTGGTCATAGCCTGTCCTTGCGCTCTCGGGCTTGCCACGCCGACGGCCATTATGGTCGCGACGGGAAAGGGAGCCGAATACGGAATACTCATCAAGAGCGGCGCGGCTCTCGAGACGACGCATAAAATAAAGACCGTCGTCCTTGACAAAACCGGAACGATAACGGCGGGCAAGCCCGAGGTCACCGACATAATCGCCGTCGGCGAAGCCTCGGAGCGCGGGTTATTGCAGCTTGCCGCATCCGCCGAAAAAGGCTCCGAGCATCCTCTCGGCGAGGCCATAGTTCAAAGGGCCGAAGCGGAGGGGCTTGAAATGTTAAAGCCCGAGACGTTCGAGGCGATAACCGGTCTGGGCGTCGAGGTCGGAATAGGCGGACAGAATATTCTCATAGGCAACAAAAAGCTCATGACCGAGAGGGGCGTTGCCTTTGACGCCCTAAAGGCTCTGTCGGACGGGCTTGCGTCCGAGGGCAAAACGCCGGTATACGTCGCGATAGACGGCAAAATAGCCGGAGTAATCGCCGTCGCGGACGTCGTCAAGGAGAGCAGCGCGGCGGCGATAAAAAAACTAAAGGACATGGGAACGGAGGTCATCATGCTGACGGGCGACAACGTCAAGACCGCCGAGGCAATCGCAAGACAGGTCGGCATAGAGCGCGTGCTTGCCGAGGTGCTGCCGCAGGACAAATCGGACGAGATAAAAAAACTGCAAGGCAAAAACAAGGTTGTGGCTATGGTCGGCGACGGAATCAACGACGCGCCCGCCTTGGCTCGCGCCGACGTTGGCATAGCCATAGGCTCGGGCGCGGACGTGGCGATAGAGTCGGCGGACATAGTGCTCATGCGGAGCGACTTAGCCGACGCGGCGGCGGCAATACAGCTTAGCAAAAGCACGATACGCAACATAAAGCAAAATTTGTTCTGGGCGTTCGGCTATAACGTTTTGGGGATTCCCGTCGCCGCGGGGCTGTTGTATCTCGCGGGCGGATCGCTCTTAAACCCAATGTTCGCCGCCGCCGCCATGTCTTTAAGCTCCGTGTCGGTTATCGCCAACGCGCTTAGACTAAAGGGCTTTAAGCCCAAGGCGTAAACGGTTTTAAGGCTTTAGAGTTAAATATAAAAATCTAAAAGAGAGGTTAAATTTTATGAGTAAAGAAACGTTAAAGGTAGGCGGAATGTCCTGCGGGCATTGCGAGGCGGCGATAAAAAAAGCCCTTACGGGGCTTAACGGCGTGGAGGAGGTTACCGTCAATCTAAACAAAAAAACCGTCGAAACGCGTTATGACGAGGCTTTAATCTCTCTGTCGGCGATAAAAAAGGCGATAGAAGACCAAGGGTACGAGATTTTATAGGCAATAAACGGCGGCGGGGTTTGGAATGGGCGTAAAAAAAAGAACCGCGGTAACTTCGCGGTTCTAAGCCGTTTATTTGTTTAAAAGAAAATCGATTATGTTGCGGTGTTTGATTCCGTCGCGTGAGAAATCGGGAAGGTCGCCCGAGACGACGTACTTCGGATAGTTGTCGCTTATTTTTTCCAGATTGCCAAATTCGCGTTTGATAGTTTCGTCGGAGGCTAAGAGGTAGCAAACCTGTATATAGACGCGCTCCTTGCCCTTAAACGCTACGAAATCTATTTCATAATCGTCGGTTTTTCCCACCGTAACCTCATATCCGCGTGAAAGCAGCTCGAGATAAACGATATTCTCATAGAGCTTATTAAAATCGATATCGTTGCTTGTTTTTACGGCGTTGCGCAGCCCCAAATCGACGCAATAATATTTTTCGTTGGTTGCAAGCAGTTTTTTTTCCTTGATGTCGTAACGCCGCGCCGAATGCATAATCATGGCTTTTTTGATATAGCTTATATATGCACTCACCGTTTCTACGGTCGTCTTTGTTCCGAAGGATATAAGCGCGGCGGCGACGGAGCGCGCGGAAAACGGATTGGCGATATTGTCCATGAGAAAGCTTAGTATGCGGTTCAAAAGGTTTGCGTCGCTGATTTTGTTTCTTTGAACGATATCCTTTACGACTATAGCGTCGTATGTGTCGGACAGATACGAATCAATCGACATTTCTTCCAGTGAAAAACGCATCGGCAGTCCGCCGTAGCGCAGATAATCCTGAAACAGCCGGTCGTCCGATATAAATTTTTTGTTTTGTATAGTTAATTCTTTGGACTCCGAAAGGGTAAACGGATAAACGTGAATTTGGATATACCTTCCCGCAATCAGCGTCGCAAGCTCGCCCGAAAGCAGCCTGGAATTTGACCCCGTAATGTATACGTCGCAATCGAGGTCGACAAGAAGAGACGAGACGACCTCCTCCCATTTTGAGACTGCCTGTATTTCGTCTAAAAAGATATACGCCGCGCCGGTTACTTTTTTGCAGGTCTCTATGAGGTATTTGTATAGCTTGTCCGAATCCTTCAATTTTTCGTTTCTTTTTGACTCAAAATTTATATATACGATTTGGTTTTCGCTTTTACCGCTTTGCAAAAGATAGTCTTGTATCTGCTTTAACAAAACCGTTTTGCCCGAGCGGCGGACTCCCGTCAAAACTTTGATAAGCTTCTTATCGATAAGCGGAATTATTTGCTCTAAATATGCTTGCCGTATAATCATAAAAAACACCCCTTTATGGTATTATAGCACACAAAAGCCGCAATGTCAACACTTTTGTCGGTTTCAAAGCCGACAAAAACCATAGTTTAAACACTTTTGTCGGTTTCAAAGCCGACAAAAACTATAATATATATATTTTTGTCCGTTTGTAAACCGACAAAAACCATAATATATATATTTTTGTCGGCTTGGAAACCGACAAAAAGCATAATACAGATATTTTTGTCGGCTTTGAAACCGATAAAATATGCAAAAAGATAAAAACCGTATGGCTGAGTCCGTTTATGACCGGCAAAATCCGCGCGCTTAAGCGACCCCCCGTTAAAACCCGTTAAAATTAAAAATATTTTTTAAAACGGTTGATTTTTATTTGACATTAAATAACGTTGTATGTTATAGTATATGAGCACCTGTGTAGGTGTAATTTTTTTGGAGGTGATTGTCGTATGCGGACAAAGATAACTATGGCCTGCACGGAGTGCAAGCAGAGAAATTACGACGACATGAAAAATAAAAAAAACACTCCCGACAGAATAGTGCTAAAGAAATATTGCCGGTTTTTTAAGAAGCATACCGTTCACAAAGAGACAAAATAGTTTTTAGGCGAGGTGGGAATAATGGCTCAAGACCAAAATAACGCCGCAAGCGGTGAAAAAAAGACCGTCGGCGCAAGCAATAACGCCGTTACCGTAAAAAAGAGCGACTTAAAAAAGCTTGAAACTCAAAAAGTCCAAAAGGACTCTAAGGGCGGCGACGCAAAGACCGCGTCCTCTCCTAAGGCTTCGGCTCAAAGCGGCGCGCTCGCAAAGAGACGCAACGAAATCATTGAGAGAAGAACCCGCGCTTTGGCTCAGGCAAGACAACAAAAGGGTATGCAGAAATCAAAGCAGGAAAAAGCCTTGAAGGACGGTGAAAAGCGTCCTAATGTTCTTGTCAGAATGGGTCGTTTCATTAAGAAAAAATTTAAAGAAATGTGGTCTGAATTAAAAAAGGTGACATGGCCGTCGGGCAAGGACTCCTTAAAACAGACATTGATTGTTTTGGGCGTGGTCGGTTGTTTTTTGGTGGTCTTACTCGTCATGGATTTGGGCTTGTCGCAATTGTTAAAGCTGCTTGTCACCAGAGAAGGCTCTTAATTACGAATATTTTAAGGAGAGGATTATGAGTCAAGAGATAAACGAAACATATTCCGCGGACATCGGCGCGGCCGACGAGATAAACGCCGAGCAAGCCGAGGTCGGCGCGGCGTCAAACGACGGCGCGGGCGGGGACATAGCGGCGGAAACGATAGCCGGCGCGGACGTTATTGACGGCGCGAACGAAAAAAAGGTCAACCCCGACGCGAAATGGTACGTCATTCATACCTATTCGGGATATGAAAATATGGTCGAGCAAAATCTCAAAAAGATGGCCGAGACCAACAACATTCAGGAAATGATAACCGACATAGCCATTCCCGTCGAGGAGGACATCGTCGAAAAGCCCAACGGCAAAAAAAAGGTCGTCGAAAGAAAGAAATTTCCGGGCTACGTATTTGTCAAGATGGTTCACACAAAGCAAATGTGGTATATGGTGACGAGCACGAGAGGCGTTACGGGCTTTGTCGGCCCCGCCAGCCGCGCTATCGCTTTGACAAACGAGGAAGTCAGAAAAATGGGACTCGAAAAGGTCGAGGTTTCCGACGACGTGGCTTTCAACGTCGGCGACAACGTAAAGGTCATTTCGGGAGCTTTGGAGAGCTTTATCGGAAGGGTGACGACGGTTGCGGCCGACCGCAAAAAAGCAAAGGTCGCCGTGTCCATGTTTGGCAGAGAGACCATCGTCGACTTGGAATTCGGTCAAATCGAAAGAGTTTCGGCAAAATAAGAGAAATAACCGTTCTCCGCGGCAACTAAAACGGAGCGCGTTTATATATGTGGGAGCGGGTAAATTTTTTTTGATGCCCGCGGCAAAACCACGATTAGTCGGAGGAAAATTCTATGGCTAAAAAAATCACTGCGGTAGTAAAATTGCAGCTGCCCGCGGGCAAAGCAACTCCCGGCCCTCCGGTCGGTTCGACGCTCGGCCCTCACGGTATCAACATTCCTCTGTTCACAAAGGAATTTAACGAAAAGACGGCGGCTCAAGCCGGACTTATCATACCGGTGGTCATTACGATTTATTCGGATCGCTCGTTTTCGCTGGTATTCAAAACGCCGCCCGTCGCCGTTCTCATCAAAAAGGCGCTCGGGATAGAAAGCGGCTCGGCGAAACCGCAAAAGGACAAGGTAGGCAAGCTGACGCTATCCGTCGTAAGAGAAATAGCTACGCTCAAAATGCCCGACCTTAACGCGGCAAGCGTCGAGGCGGCTATGAGTATGGTCAAAGGCGCGGCGCGCAGCATGGGCGTAACCGTGGAAGAATAATTTTTGGAGGACGATAATAATGAAAGGAAAGAAATATGTTGATTCTCTGAAGTTAATCGAAGCGGCAAAGCAATATGACGCCGGAGAGGCTTTGGAGTTGGTATTACAAACGGCAAAGGCAAAATTTGACGAGACCGTCGAGCTGCACATAAGATTGGGCGTAGACCCGCGTCACGCGGATCAGCAGGTCAGAGGCGTAGTAGTTCTGCCGAACGGAACGGGCAAAAAGGTCAGAGTTTTGGTCATAGCAAAGGGCGCGAAGGCCGACGAGGCGACGGCGGCGGGAGCCGAATTTGTCGGAGCGGAGGAGATAGTCCAAAAGATTCAATCAGAAAATTGGTTCGGCTTCGACGTATGTATAACCACGCCCGATATGATGGGCGTAGTCGGCCGTCTCGGCAAGGTATTAGGCCCTAAGGGTCTCATGCCGAACCCTAAATCGGGAACGGTGACTATGGATATCGCGAGAGCCGTCAACGACGTAAAGGCCGGTAAGGTCGAATATAGAGTAGACAAAACGGCTATCGTTCACGTTCCTATCGGAAAGGCCTCCTTCGGAAAGGAAAAGCTCCTCGAAAACCTTCAGACGCTTATGGACGCGGTAATCAAGGCCAAACCGTCGGCGGCTAAGGGAACCTATCTCAAGAGCGTATCGCTCGCCAGCACGATGGGGCCGGGCGTGAGAGTAAATTATAAAATTTAAGGGCGCGCGCGTATATTTATGCGCAACCCCCCAAAAAACGCCGTATATTCTAAGTAAAATCAATTGACATTACAGAATAATTAGCGTATAATTATAAAAGTCGATTTTCCCAAAGACGGTAAGTATTCCGTGAAACCGGAATGTAAGCGCGTCAAACGCCGCTTGCCATAGGTGAGATTGCTTGGTTAAAAAAATATCGCGCGGGCTTGCTCCATCAAAGGACGCGGCGGCGTTATAAGCTTTGCCGAACAGCGTTTTTTGCCTTGTTTCTTGTCTTTTGGGATAAAACAAGGCAAAATTTTTTTTAAGGAGGTTAATAATGGCAGTATCAAAAGCTACAAAGACCCAACAGCTTGAGGAAATCCGCGAACGGCTAAAGCAGTCGTCGGCGTTTGTTCTCATTGACTATGTAGGCATAAACGTCGAGGACGACACGGGCTTCCGCAAGGCTTTCAGAGAAAAGGGCGTTCATTACAGAGTTTACAAAAACCGTCTCTTAAAGATTGCGCTAAACGAAATCGGCGTCACCGAATTTGACAAGTTTTTGGAAGGAACGACCTCGGTAGCGTTCAGCAAAGACCCTACCGGCGCGGCGGCGGCGGTTGTCTCCGGCTCAAAGAATATCCCGAAGATAAAAATCAAATGCGGCTCGCTCGACGGCGTGTTCATCGACGAAAGCGGAGTCAAGCAACTCGCAAGTATGCCGTCAAAGGAAGTATTGCTGTCTATGTTGCTCGGCGTTATGCAAGCGCCGGTCAGAGGCTTGGCCGTCGGCTTAAACGCGACTATCGCGGGGCTTGCGAGAGCTTTGCAGTCCGTCGCGGACCAAAAGCAATAATATCTCTCTAATCGCCGCGGGCGGGGGTGAAGCCCTAAAGCCCTAAGCGAAAATCAAAACAAAAAACAAAAAAACAAAAAAACAGTCTAAAAAAAAATTAAAAAAATATTCGGAGGAATAAAAAAATGGCAGATATTGCAAAATTGTTAGATGAAATAAAAAATATGACGGTTATCGAGCTTAGCAAGCTTGTTAAGGCTATCGAAGAAGAATTCGGAGTAAGCGCGGCTGCTCCTGCCGCCGTAGCGGTTGCGGCTCCGGGCGCGGCTCCTGCCGCGGCTGTTGAGGAAAAGACCGAGTTTGACGTCGTCCTCAAAGAAGTCGGCCCTAACAAGGTTCCGGTAATCAAGGTTGTCAGAGACGCTACGGGTCTCGGACTTGTCGACGCTAAGGCTCTTGTCGACGGCGCGCCTAAGACCATCAAAGAGGCCTTGGCAAAAGCCGCGGCCGAGGAGCTTGTCGCTAAGTTTAAGGAAGCCGGAGCGACCGCCGAGATAAAATAATTATCTTAAACGGCAAAAAATTAAAAATAAAAATTGAGAGATTCCCCTTGACGTTTTAGGCGGCTTTTATACCTTAGCGAAAACTTGTTTTTTGTCGCTTGCGGTTTTGTTTAGCCCTTATGCGATAGGGGAATAGCTTTTTTTTGGGGAGTTTAATATGAAAATAGCCATAGGCTGCGACGGGGCGGGATATGTTTTGAAGGCCGCCGTCACCGATTGCCTAAAAGAGTTAGGATACGGCTATACCGATTACGGAACCGACAGCGAGGCGTCGTGCGATTATCCCGATTTTGCCGTCGCCGTCGCCGAGGCCGTCGCCGCCGGCAAATGTCAAAAGGGCATATTGCTCTGCGGAACGGGAATAGGTATGGCTATATGCGCGAATAAGGTAAAAAATATAAGAGCGGCGGTTTGCAGCGACGAGTTTTCGGCAAAGGCGACGGCCGCGCACAACGACAGCAATATTTTGTGCGTCGGAGGCCGCGTCGTCGACGCGGAAACGGCAAAGAAAATAGTCGGTCTGTGGCTGACTACGCCCTTTGAGGGCGGCAGACACCAAAGACGGCTCGACAAAATAAACGAAACGGAAAGCCGCTATTTCAAATAAAGGGTGTTATTCAAATAAAGGACGTTATTTATTATTTAGGGCTTGTGCAATGGCGCAAGCCCTTCAGACAGAAGACAAAGGCGATTTCGGAAATGAAGCCGCCTTTGTTTTTCGAGTCGTCACCTTAATGCCACGATATAAAATATATTTATATTTAAACATTTGTATTTTGGCGGATTATGTGATATAATAGTAACGAATAATAAGCCGTCGTATAAAATATCGGCGAAATATCGGGAGGTTCAAAAAATGGGACTTTTTAGCGCAATCAAAAAACAACTGCCTAAGGTGATAGAATGGTCTGACGATTCGTCAAATACAATCGTATACAGATATCCGATTTCCGACAGAAAGGAAATTATGACGGGTTCGCAGCTGACCGTCAGAGAATCGCAGGTGGCTATCTTTGTCGCGGAGGGCAAGATTGCCGACGTGTTTCAACCGGGCAGACACAAGCTTTCGACTGAAAACCTGCCGATACTTACGACGATTTTCTCATGGAAATACGCCTTTGAAAGCCCGTATACCGGCGAGATTTATTTTGTCAATACAAAGCAGTTTATAAATCAAAAATGGGGAACGTCAAACCCTATTATGATGAGGGATAACGATTTCGGAATGGCGAGAATCAGGGCTTTCGGCATATTTGCGTTCAGAGTAGTCGACGCGGCCAAGCTTATGAGAGAGCTAAGCGGAACGGGGCAGTCTTATAAGACCGAGGACATAGTCGAGCAGTTAAAGAAAATCGTCTTGAATAACCTCGTCGACAGCATAGCCGAGTCAAAAATCGCCGTTCTCGACCTTGCCGCAAACTATAGAGAGTTCGGCGAAATAACCAAAAATCACGCCGTAACCGATTTTAATTCCCTCGGCGTAGACCTTACCGCCGTCTATATCGAAAACATATCTCTGCCGGAGGAGGTCTCCAAGGCTCTCGATTCGAGAACGTCCGTCGGAATGTTTGGAAACGACGCTATGGGCAGATACGTTCAATATCAAACCGCGCAGGCTATTCCCGAGGCGGCAAAAAACCCCGGAGGAGGCCTCGCCGCGATGGGCGCGGGCGTCGGCGTCGGCTTGTCTATGATGAAAACCATTACAAAAACCTTGAACGACGCGGAAAGCCCGGCGGTCGCCGCCGCTCCGCAGGAGCCTCTCATAAGGTGTAATAAGTGCGGAAACGCAATGCCGGCGGGAGCCAAATTTTGCTCCGCTTGCGGCGCGGTCGGCGGCGTCGGGGCAAACGTCAAATGCCGCTTGTGCGGCGCGGACAACCCGTCTAACGCGAGATTTTGCGCCGAATGCGGCGGCAAGCTCGGAGCCGCGGACGCGTGTCAAAAGTGCGGAACAAAGCTTGAGGCCGGGCAGAGATTTTGTCCGGAATGCGGAACGGAAAACAAATAAGTCAAAAATTATCAAAAAATTCTAAAATAAGGAGCGTCAAAATTTATGGTGACTAAGGATATGCTTATAGCCGACGCGCTAAAGCAGGGAAACGTACAAAAAATGGCCGAGGTGCTGCAAGGCTACGGTATGCATTGCTTCGGATGCGCGATCGCGCGCGGCGAAACCGTCGAGCAGGCGGCAAACGTTCACGGCGTTGACGTGGACGAAATGCTTTCCGCGCTAAATCTCGCGGCGGGAGCATAAGGGCTTACGCATAAAAAAACTAAGACGACGCCGCGCAATTTTGAATTATTGCGCGGCGTCGTTTTGATTTGCGGGGAATGGAAAATCCGCGGCGGCGGAGAGAAACGGGTCGGTCAAGGAAACAAAAAAAGCTTTATTTCACGACTCTAAAGGGCAAACGCAGTTTCATGCGTTTGCTTTGCCGGTTCTAAGGTCGGAGCCGGGGATATTTATGATGGTCGGGCATATGCGCGAGAAGATTCTTTCGCCGTAGCGCGACAGAATGTCGGCGGGGGATAGGTTTGTCGATATTATCGTCGACTTTCGGGCGTTGAGACGCTCGTTAAAGAGGTTAAAAAAATATTCCTTTGTGACGTTATTTAGCATAGGCTCCGCGCCGAGGTCGTCTATTATCAAGAGGTCGCAGGAGACGAGGTCGTTCATGATCGCGTATTTTTCCTCCATAGGCGACAGGTGGCATTTCAAAAACAGATTGTTGACGTTAAAGGCCGTGAGATATTCGGCGTAAAAGCTCTTTTCCGACACGGCGTTATATACGCACGACGTCAAAAAGGTCTTGCCGGTTCCCGTCGCGCCGGTTATAAATATGTTAAAAATCTTTTTTGGCGGAAAGCTTTCGGCGTAGTTTTTCATACTCGAATAAATTTTTTCTATGGCCGGTCTTATGCTTTCGTCAAATATTTTTGCGTCGCACGTCAAAAACGTCGCGGCGATTTGCGGCGGCGCGGTTTTTGCGGCCTTTTGCTTTAGCCGTTTGGCTATTTCGGTTTCTACGCAACGGCACAGCTTTCCGTCCGAGTATCCCGTGTCCTTGCATTCGCGGCAGGCAAATATTCTTGTCTCGTCAAAAAAATCGTCTATATTCAGCTCTTTTAGCCGCTCGGCCTGTCTTTGACGAACGCCGTCGATTTGTCCTTTTGTTTCGCCGCCGACCTTGAGGGCGGCGTTTGAGTCCTCCCTTGCCGCCGCCAAAACGAGCGCGCCGTACCGCTCCTGCAACGCTCTAAACTCCGCGTCGGATAGCGCAAGCTCATAGTCGGCCTGCCGCTTCAGTTCGGCGAAATGCCGGTTTTTTTGGTAGTCGCGGAGTATTTGGTTTATCATGTCGGTTTTATCCATAATATATAAGTTTTCCTTTATTTTAAGCGTAAAGACGGCAAAAGTATTCCCGAATACGGCGTTCTATAGAATACCGCACAAACGCTGGTATTTTACCATTCGAGCTTATCTATGTCGTTCAGGTCTATCGACAGGGCGTCAAGCTCCTCTTTTGAATACTTTCTTTGGGTAAAGTCGTCTGCCGTCGCCGTCTTTTGCCGCTTTGGCTTGCTTTGATTGTTTTGGGCGTGTTCCTTGGCCTTTTCGACGGTGGTTACGCCGTTTTGCTTGTAGTCCGACAAAATTTGATTGAGATACGCCATAGGGTGCGTTTTGCCGTTTGCGGCGTCTGCCGCAAAGAGAATGAGTTCGCCGCTAAGCCCCCACGCGTTTTGCCATACGGCGACGGTTTCGCGGTCGGGTTGGGTGACAAATTTGTTGAGAGACAGCGCGGAATAGAGCCGCCTTATAAACTCGTCGTCGCGGACGAGACCGTCGATATATTGATTGATTCCGACGGTCGTCAGCCGCCCCATTTTGTGAAACTTTGAGACCATAGAGTCAAGATCCGAGAGCCTTCTCAATTCCTTTAGAAAGCAGTAGTTGGCGAGCGTCAAAAGCGCGTCCGCGTCAAAGCCCATTTCGCGCCATTTTACGATATATGTGGCGACCATGTTGTCGAGAGATTCGTAGTATAGGCCGAGCTTTTTGTTTATCTCTACGGCCAGCGAATACAGCGCGTCGCGCCGCGCCGAATATTCGTCTATCTCTAAGACCGAATGGATATTCAGCTTGTGATATTCCTCAAGCATAGCGTCGAGCTTGTTGATTCCGTGCCCCTTGCTTTTGCATTTTTTTGCGGTAAAAAGCACCGACGCGAGGGGGAAGCCCCACGCCTTAGTCCATTTTGACAGCATTTCGCGTTGGGCAAAATCGGGCGGAGTCTTTTTGCCGAGAGCGTCGAGAACGCGTTTTATGTCGCCGGTCAAAAGCTCGAGGCGGCGAATCTTTTCTTCCGCCGCGGCCGGCTCGCGCACGCCCTCGTTTGCCCACGCCTCCGCGACGGTCAGGACGTATTTGAAGCTTATGCTTTGACCCTTGCCGTTTATGCAATAAGAGGCGATCATGAGCATGGTCTCGGGCTGCATGTTCAGCCGTTCGACCGCGTCGACATATTCGAGCAGCTCGTTTTGCGACATCGTCCTTCCCGAAAACAGCTTTTCGAGAGCCGATATAAAATCGGCGTATTTTGACGGCTTATATTTTTTGCGCGACGGCGCGTCCTTGCCGCGCGGGTTCAAAAAGCGTATGCTCGGCGGCGTTTTGGAGACGATGCTTATAAGCCCGGCAAGCTCCAATTCCTGCAGAGCCTCAAAGGTTTCGTCGATAGTCAAAGAGAGCTTACGGCTAAGCTCGTCCACGCCGTCGATTCCTCCGTGGTTCGCCGCGTAAAGCCCGTAGATATAGACCTTGACCGAGACGGGTTTCGCCTCGGGCAGGTATTCGTGTATAAACAGATTGTCGACGACCGTCACCCCGTCGATTATAAAATCGGAGCTGAAAGAAAATAGCATGGGGATATTATATATCAAAACGCCGGTTTTTTCAAGCGGAATGCCTAAAAAAAATAAAAAATAAAAATTCAAAGCCATTTTGTTTTGATTTTTTATTCAATAGCTGTATAATATTAATGTGTATTCATTTTTGAGTTATGTTAAGCGGTATAAAAGATATTTTATATTAGGCTCCCTTTTTAAGTTTGTCGAATGCGGGGTCGAGCTTTTGATACCCCTCATCATGGCCTCGGTCTTAAAGGACGGGAGCGGGGAATACGCCGTAAAAATGGCTATAGTCATGGGGGCGATAGTCGTCTGCGGCGCGGTTCTCGCCGTTTCGGGTCAATATTTTTCGGCGCGCGCGGCGACCGCCGTCAGTCAAAAAATGCGTTCCGATATGTATCGCAAGATAAATTCGTTCGAGTTTTACGACATAGACAAATTCGGAACGGCGTCGCTTATAAACCGCCTGACCGCCGACATAAACGCCGTTCAAAACGCCGTTTTAATTTTTGTCAGAATAGCCATAAGAGCGCCCTTTTTGATAGTCGGCAGCATAATTTTTGCCATGCTGATGGACGTAGGGATAGCTCTCGTCATAGTCGCGTGTCTGCCGTTTTTGGCGGCCTCGTTTTATTTTATAACGAGAAATCTCGTGCCGCGCTACACGGCTATTCAAAAGACGCTCGACGCTATAACCCTTGAGACAAAGGAGGATTTGGACGGCGTGAGAGTCGTCCGCGCCTTTAACAAGGAGGAGCAAGAAATCGCCGAGTTCAACGGCTACACAAAAAAATATTCCGACATGTCGATAGCGGCCGGCAAAATGTCGGCCGGCTTAGGCCCGCTCAACAGCTTTATCATCAACTGCGGCGTAACCGCCATCGTCTATTTTGTCGGCCGCGCCGTCATGCTCGAGGCCTTTGAGGTGGCGAATATTTCGGCCTTTATATCTTATATGATTCAGATAGTCAACGCGCTCAACATGATAACCCACCTGACGCTTAGCTTTGTCAAGGCGGCGGCCGGCAATCGGCGCATAAAAGAAGTCTTTGACGCGAGAGCCTCCTTTGACAAAATCGACGGAGGACGGGCGGCGGAGGACGGGGCTTTGTCGGACTCAAAAAGCGCGGGTATTCTAAAAATAACGCAAAACGGGAATACTTCGGAGGACGAAACGACAGCCGATGACTCAAAAATTCTTGAATTCAAAGACGTTTGCTTTGAATACTCAGACAAGAGCTTTGCCTTAACAGGCGTGTCGTTTAGCCTCGAAAGAGGCCGCACGCTCGGAATCATCGGCGGCACAGGCTCGGGCAAGACGACGCTCATAAACCTCATTCCGCGCTTTTATGACGCCGTGTCGGGCGAGGTGCTGTTTAAGGGGAGAAACGTCAACGGCTATCCCGTCGCAGAGCTTAGACGCGCCGTCGTAATAGTGGCGCAGGAGGCCGTCGTCATATCGGGGAGCGTGAGAGAAAACATAGCCTTCGGCGGCGCGGATATGACGGATGCGCGCGTCATAGAGGCGGCAAAAATCGCGCAGGCGCACGAATTTATCGTCAACCTAAGGGACGGCTACGACAGCGTCTTAGAGCAAAACGGGCGCAACCTCTCGGGCGGACAAAGGCAGAGGATATCGATAGCCAGAGGAGTCGCCAGACGGCCCGATATTTTGATATTGGACGACTCGTCGAGCGCGCTTGATTATCTCACGGAGTCGCGGCTCTCGGCGGCTCTCGGCGGGCTGAAGGACGTTGCGAAGATTATAATTTCACAGCGAATTTCGTCGGTGGCTAACGCCGACAAAATTATCGTCTTAGACAAGGGCAGGGTCGTCGGAATAGGAAGGCATTGCGGGCTGTTAAAGGACTGCAAGGCCTACGCCAACATTTATGAGTCTCAAAGCTAAAGGGGCGGCCGCGGCAAAATAACCGCGGCGCGTATGCGGTTAAAAAAAAATTAAAGGAGGATTTTTGATAGCTATGAAAGAAAAAAGCGCGTCGTCGGCAAGAATGTTTTTTCGGCTTTTATCGTACTCGTATAAATACAAATTTCTCTTTTTTTGCGCCGTCGTCTTTTCGCTCGCGTCGGTGTTTTTTAGCGTGCTCGGGCCGATGATAGTTTCCGACGCGGTCAGGCTGATAAAGGCGGGCGGCTTTGAGCTTAGCGCGTTGTATCCGCACATTTTCCGCTTGACGGCGGTATACTCCGCGGCGTCGGTTTTTAACTACGCCTACGGTCTTTCGACAAATATTCTCACTCAAAACACAATCGGAAACATAAGGAACGCGCTGTTTTTTAAGCTGTCCAAAATGCCGGTAAAATTTATCGACGAAAACAAAACCGGCGTGCTCATAAGCAATATAATCAACGACGTCGATACCGTCGGCGAGGGAATGATAAGCAATATTACGTTGTTTTTTATGGGCGCGTCGACGGTCGCGGTGACTATCGTATCGATGTTCGTTCTCGATTACAGAATAGCCTTAGGCGTCGTCGCGATGACCCCCGTCGCGCTTTTTACGGCGTACTGTCTCGCCAAAAGAGGCAAAAAGCATTTTAGCCGCAATCAAAAAAACCTCGGGCTTTTGAACGCCGTCTCAAATGAAATGATTTCGGCGCAAAAGACCGTCAAGGCCTATCTCTACGAGGCCTCCGCCGAGGAAAAATTCGGCGCGGTCAACCGCGAGCTTTATCTGTCTGGCATAAAGTCGCAGTTTTTGTCGTCGCTGGTCAATCCGCTGGTCAGATATATAAGCACGGCGACATACGTCGTAGTCGGCTCTATTTGCGTCATGGTCGGCGCGGACATAAGCGTCGCGGCGGCGTTTTTGATGTATTCAAACCAGTACGCCCGTCCGTTTATGGACATAACGTCGGTGATAACGCAGCTTCAGTCGGCGATTGCGGCGGCCGAGAGGGTATTCGGCGTGCTGGACGCGAGTGAGGAAACGGCCGACGCGGAGGGCGCGGCGGTTTTGACCGACGTTCGCGGAGATATAGTTTTTGACGACGTGAGCTTTTCTTATTCAAAGGATAAGCCGCTGATAAAAAACTTTTCTTTGAGCGTGTCGCGCGGTCAAAAGGTCGCGGTCGTCGGGCCGACGGGCAGCGGAAAGACGACGTTAGTCAATCTTTTGATGCGCTTTTATGACGTGGACGGCGGCGCGATATACATTGACGGACACGACATAAGAGACATAGAACGCCGTTCGTTGAGGCGCGCTTTCGGAATGGTCTTGCAGGACGCTTATCTCTTTACCGGCACTATCGGGGACAACATAGCCTACGGCAAGGAGGGCGCGTCCGAGGAGGAGATAATAGCGGCGGCAAAAAACGCCGACTGCTACGATTTTATAGTCAATCTTCCGGACGGCTTTGATACGGTCATATCCGACGGGCTTATGAATATATCAAAGGGGCAAAAGCAGCTGATTTTTATCGCGCGGATAATGCTCAATCTGCCGCCGCTCCTCATTCTCGACGAGGCGACAAGCAGTATCGACACCTATATCGAAAAACGTATAAAGAACGCCTTTGACGGTCTGATGAAGGGACGCACGTCCTTTGTCGTAGCCCACAGGCTGTCGACGATTTTGAACGCCGACCTAATACTCGTCATGAAGGACGGCGACGTCGTCGAAAAGGGAACTCACGCCGAGCTTATAGAGCTGAACGGATTTTATAGCCGGATATATCACAGTCAGTTTGTCGCTCTGCCATCCGAATAAGGGGGGAATTTTATGTATCTCTATTTTGATATCGATACTACGTCGCTCATTCCGGGGCAGATATGCCGGCTGGCATATATAGCCGACGAGGGAAACGCCGTCCTTGCAAAAAACTTTTTTTTTAGCGCGGATAGGGTAGACCCCGGCTGCCGGAGAGTCCACAAGCTTAGCGTAAGGCGGCTCGAGACGCTGTCAAACGGCGAGAGGTTCAAAGACCGAGCAGCCGAGATAGCCGCCGACTTTGCCGCCGCCGATTTGGTCATAGCGCACAATATCCGCTTTGACCTCGCGTTTTTGACAAAAGAGTTCGAACGCGCAAAAACGCCGTTGGTCATAAAAAAACGGCTTTGCACAATGGAATATTTCACGCCCTTATGCCGTCTTAGCGGCAACGCGAGAAACACCTACAAATACCCCAAGCTTGCCGAGCTTGCCGCGTATTTCGGTATCGGCGAAGCCGAGGCCGCCGCGCTTGCCGCCGACGTATTCGGAACGCAAGCCGCCGCCTTATGCGACGCGCAAAACGATACCCTGCGCAACGCAGTTGCGGAAGCGGAGACCGCGCACGACGCGAGGCGCGACGTCGCGTTGATGTATTTGTGCGTCAAGGCCGCGTTAAAAAACGGCGTTGTTATCGAGTAAAATCGCGCGGTTTTTAACCATAGAAAATTTATGTGAGGAAAAAATGGATTTTTCAAACACTCTGATAAACGTTCTCGTGCTTATGGCTCTCGCCGTGCCCGGCTTTATATTAAAAAAGACAAAAAAACTCGACGACGGCGCGTCAAAATATCTGGTCAATATAATTTTTTATATCTGTCAGCCGGCCATAGTCGTTTCGTCCTTTCAAAAAGCGGAATACCGCCCCGACATGCTTATGAATATGCTCTACGCGTTTTTGTTCGGAATCGTCGGAATAACCATCGTCGGCGCGGTCGCCCTCGCCGTAGCCAAGCGGTTTGTCAAGGACGGACGCGAAAGGATAATAGCCTTCGGCGCGGCGTTCGGCAACGTGGCGTTTATGGGCATACCCGTCGTGACGATGCTTATGCCCGACAGCCCCGAGGCGATAATTTATCTGACGGTATTGACCATCGCCTTTAATATTTTGAGCTGGACGCTCGGCGCGTATATAATGAGCGGAAAAAGGGAATATATCACCGTCAAAAAAGCCTTTCTCAATCCGCCGACCGTCGCCGTATTGGTCGCTCTGCCGCTGTTTTTTTTCAACATAAAGCTCGATTTGCGCTTAGGCGCGGGAATAGCCTATCTCGGAGACATGGTGACGCCGCTTTCGATGACCATTCTCGGCATACGCTTTGCCGGCATAGAGTTTAAGCGGCTATTCAGCGACAAGTCCGTCTATGTCACGTCGGCGGTCAAGCTCGTCATAATTCCGCTTTTGCTATACGCTCTGCTCCGCGCGGTCAATCTCAACCCGATTTTGGAGCGGACGCTTTTTATAATCTTTCTCATGCCCTGCGCGAGCAATCTCTTGCTCTTTGCCGAATACTTCGACGCGGACGCGACGGCGGCGGCAAAGACCGTCATGCTTTCGACAATGCTTTCTATCGTCACTATTCCGATTATACTAATGTTACCGCTTTAGTAGTTAGGGCGGCGCATAGTCATGCGCCGCCCTCTTAGGGGCAACGCGCTCGTTTCGCATACGCTCCACTCGCCGAGTTTCCCCTCTTGCGGCAACAAGCTTGCCGCAATTCACCCCTTTTCGCGTGCTTTGCACGTCAATGTGGGCGGCCAAAAAGCGTGGTTTTTGGCCGCCCTAAGTAAAGCTTTAGGGCTTACGCATTCGCGCAAGGGGCGTTAAGGCTTTAGTTGGGGCGGCGCATAGTCATGTTAGGGCGGCACATAGTCATGCGCCGCCGCGCTGCGCTATGCTATGCGCTTTCGTCTTTTATGACTTTTTTTACGACGGGAATCAAGAGATAGTCTATCGGCGTGGCTATTACGGTTTCAAATATCATTTTGACGACGTAGCTTGTCGCGGCCATTGCCAGCATGTCCGCTAAGGGTACGGTAAACGCCCACGCCGCGAACGTAAATATCAGCGTGTCGGCGAGCGCGCCGATAGCCGTGCTGCCGACGGTGCGAAGGGCGAGATATTTTTTGCCCGTCAGCTTGCGTATCCATATGAGAGATGCGGCGTTAAGGAGCGAGCCGGCTATGTAGCCGGCAAACGACGCGGCGAGAATTCGGATATTATAAGAAAACAGTAGGTCATAGGCCGCCGACAATTCGACGGCGGTTTCGGACGCGGCAAAAAACGTGCCGACGAGCGCAAAAAAAGAAAAGGCGAGGTTTGCGCCGAAGCCCAAAAGTATGGTTTTTCGCGCTTGCTTGTAGCCAAAAATTTCCGACAGCACGTCGCCGATCAAAAAGGTAAAGGGGTAGGTCAGCGTGCCCGCGTCTATGAGAAAGCCAAAAAGCAAAACCACCTTTGAGGCCATGACGTTGGCCGCTATGATGAGGACGATATAGACAAGCGTGATGACGTTCAAAAATTCGCTTTTTGACACGCTCTTTTTTGGTTCTCCGTCCGCGCGGAGCTTTAGCCGTCTAAGCATTTGCCGCCTCGCTTTCCGGATAGCCTACGCCGCCCAGCTTGTCGGGGGCGCGGCCGTCCGATACGTCGAGAATCTCTACCGACGGGTTGTCCTTTAGGCCGTCAAAGAGACGGCTCAAATAAAATTTTTCGACAAGCGCGGAGTCGCGCTCAAAAGGCGTGGAGTTGGCAACAAAGACGTTGACGGTTACGCGCTCAAACAGCGACAGGCCAAGCTCTATGTCGCGCGTCAGCGTGTCGAGGGTTTGCCCCTTTAACCCGAATAAGAGATTTGCCCACTCAAAATGCGCGGCAATTTCTCCCGCGGACGGATAGCCCATGCCTTTTTTGAGAATTTTTTCGCGAAAATCGCCGTCAAAGGTTTCGAGTCCGACGATAAACTTGCACGATATTCCGCGCCGCTCAAAGCGTTCGCGCAGGGCGGGGAAGCCTAAGCGGTAGTTGAAGTGCTGTTCGGCAATGACCAAGCCTATGTTTTTTTTGCCGCAGAGCGAAATTATGTCGCAAACCGTTTCGTCCGGCAGCTCGTCAAACGACGCGGAATCTATGACCTGCAACGCGTTGCCCGCGCAGCCTTGCACCTTGTCTAAAACCGAGCGGTTAAAGGCGGCGTTCGCCGCGCCGTCGCGGTCAAAATCGAGCTTGTAGTCGCAAAAAGCGCATTTGTTCCACCGACAGCCCGCGCTCCGCAAAAGTACGACCTCGCGCGGAAACTTGTCGTAAACCGCGGCGTACCTCTTAAAATCAGTCATAAAAAAATAGTCCTCCCGTTTTAATTTTTATCGCGGAGGTTTTCGGATTTTGCGGCAATTTGCCGCCTTTAGGACTCCGCGTAGCGTATATGTGTAATTTACCGTAATATTATATCATTAATTTTTCGATTTTACAAGTCTTGCGTATGGGATTTTTTATTTTTAGTGGTCAGTGAACAGTGTTCACTGACCGCTGACCACGGCTCACTGCTCACCGACCGCTAAATACAAAAAAAACGCAAGGGCGACAACCGCCCCCGCGTTTTTTTTGTTTTTATTTTATGCGATTAATTTTTATTCCTCGTCCTCGTCGTCGTTTCCTTGCATGTCGCAATCGGGAAGGGTGCAGTTATCCTCGTCGGTACAGCCTTCCTCCAAGTCGTCGCAACACTGACCGGGAACCGGCGGCATAGGGTCGGGGTCGCCGTTGCAGTAGTCGCAATCCTCCGCGCCGCAAGGCTCGGAATCCTCCAAATCCCCGCAGTTGACGTCCTCGGAGCACTCCGAGCAAGAGCCGTCCTCGCCGCAGTCTGCTACGATAGGCACCTGACAGCCGAGATTAGGAGCGTCCTCACCGCAGCAGCCGGGAGCGGTTTCTTCTCCGTCGCCCGGTTCTTCCTCGACCTCCGGAGGAGGGTTAGGGTTTTTGCCCTCGTCAAATCTGTCTTCTCCCGGAGGGCCGCACGGGCAATCCTCTCTGCATTCATAGCCGTCGATATGGTCGCAGTCGTCACAACAGCCCTCGTTTTCGACGTCGCGCGGAACCGGATATTTTTCTACGGTTTTCCACATGGCTAACTCGCCGTCGGAGTTGTAGGCTCTAAAGAGCAACGAGTCGTCCGTGTCGTTAAAGGTGATATAAGAGCCGACGTGAGTGAGCTTGCCCGGGGCAAAATTTTTCCACGTTTCGGCTTCCCAAAACGGAGTCTTAAAGGTGGCGACGTTCAAAACCGCGTTGAGAATTTTGGTTCCCGTGCTTCCGCTTTGACCGCCGTCCTCAAAGGTATAGTAGTTATTGTAGCGCGAGCGGTTGAGTCTAAGCTGATGAGAATGTCCGCCGACGACTAACTGCGTTTTCATGTCGATCATCTTTTGCTCAAAGCGCGCTCTCAAATCGTTATAGGTCGGGAAATGCGTGGCGTGAGAGATGACTATGTCATAATACTCGTCGGCCTCGTCGTTGTCGAGGGACTCGAGCCAGTCGGTTTCAATAGATAAATATTGTCTGTAGGCGTTGAGGTCGCCGAATTCGTAATATTCGTCGGGGTCGTTTTCGCCGCTGTCGAGAACGGTAAACCTATAGTCTCCCCTTATGACTTGATAATACATGCGCTGGAAGCCAAGCTCTCTCCAAATCTGAAACATGCCGTCGCTTCTGGCCTCGTGGTTGCCCTTGCTGAATATCGCGGGAACGACGCTCTTTGTCAGAGCCGCTCCGCCGGCAATTACGTTTCTCACAATCTGAAGCTCGTCGATATAATAATCGCCGTAATCGCCGAGCATGAGGAGGAGATCGGGAGATTCCATATAAGACGCGGCGGCTTCGGCAACCTCTATGTGGTCGTGCCAATCGGAGAAGGTGTAGATTTTTAGGTTTTCTTTAGTTCTGTCTCCCTGAAAGTCAAAGGTAGGGGTGGTTATCGACTTTTTGCCGACGAGGCCGCCGTAAGGTATCGCGTCGTAGACCCTCTGCGCGCCGACAAAATAGGCGTTGTTTTCGAGATGCTCTCTCGGAACTCTCGCGGAGTGAATCTTGCTGACCTTTTTGTTTCCGTCGTCCTCGGAATAGACGGTGTATTTTTGACCCTGATATGTATAGGAGACGTATCCCACCGAGTCGGCGGTCGTCGCGAATACCACGGAGTACGTTCCGTCTCCCACGTCTAACACTAACGGATTGCTTTCAAATTTGAAGCCGACGGGAAAGAGGTTAAACGCCGACATGAGCATACACGCAAAGAAAACCGAGCAGATAACGCCGGCTATTGCGTTGCGTTTTTTGGCCTCAAGCTTTGGCAAGGCAAAAAGTATAACGGGAACGGCTACGAGCGAGATGATATAAGGAAGCGCGTTGATGAGAAGAATTCCCGTAGCTTCCTCAATGACTATCGTCGAGCTGACGTAGTTGACAAGCAAAAAGAAAGGCGACAGTCCGCAGGCTATGCCGGCGAATACCGTCGCGATCTTAGGCATACTTGACTTTTTACCGAAATACAGCGTACAAAAGAGCAGATAAGCGGCTACAACAACCATTATGCCCCAAAGCACATAGCCGAAACCGGTAAACGTCTCATGATCGATAAACACGTAACCGATTCTGAAACAGGTGAAGTTAATTACCGCGTTAGCCAAAGCCAAAACGGTAAAAAACAGTAAGGTGATTTTTTTACCTAAATTCATTTTTTTCCTCCGAAATTTTTTTGTGGCGTTTTTTTATGAATTTTGCGTGAATTTTTAGTGCAATTTAATTATAAGCTTTTTGTCGGTAAATGTCAATAGGTTTTCCAAAAAAAATTCTCATTTCTTTACTTTTGTGTTGTCTTATGAGGGTTCGCGTCGGTTTATCGGTTTTTTTTCACGTTTCCTCTCAAAAACTAATATACTGTAGAGAGAATTATTTCAAAAAAATAATATATACGCGAGGTTTCCTACATGGGAAGAGGATTTTTTACCGTAAGCGCGCAGGCGGCTCACGACGCTTTGCCCGTCCGGGACGCGCATGTCAGAATATATACGCGCGACGGCGAGCTGTTGTATGACACTTACACCGATCAAAACGGCAAGACGGGCGATTTTACCCTTTTTGCGCCGACGTTAAAGACGGCGGTAACCGACGTCGGCGAGGTGCTTTATGAAACCTACGACGTCAGGGTATCAAAAGACGGCTTTATAACCAAGATAATCAAGGGCGTAGAAATCGTCGACGGGCAGAGGACTTCGCTTCCCGTCAACATGCTGCCGTTGTCGGCTCCGCGTTCAAATGAAAGCGACGTCGGCGAGGACTCACGCGAAAGTCAGGAGATAGATATACCGCCTATAGGCTTGCTGCTGCCGACGGCGCAGCTTCAGACGGGCGGAGAGAGCCGTATAGTCAAGGACGTGTACATTCCCGAATACATAACCGTGCATCTCGGCACGCCCAATAACGCGGCGGTGAGAAACGTCCTCGTGCGGTTTGAGGACTATATAAAGAACGTCGCAAGCAGCGAGATATATCCGACATGGCCGCTGAACGCGGTGCTTGCCAACATTCACTGTCAGGTGACGTTCGCGCTCAACAGGGTTTACACCGAATGGTACAGAAGCCGCGGCTACAATTTTGACATAACCAATTCGACGGCGTACGACCAATATTACGTCGAGGGGCGCAGTATATTTGACAGCATATCAAACACCGTCGATCAGGTTTTTAACGTCTACGCGCGGCGCGTCGGCTTTAGAAATCCATATTTTACGCAGTATTGCAACGGCACTACGTCGGTGTGCGAGGGGCTTTCGCAGTGGGGAACGGTTCCGCTTGCCGAGCAGGGGCTTTTGCCGGTTCAGATACTCCGCTATTATTATGAGAACGACTTGGAGCTTGTCATAACCGACAACATAAGCAGTATATACGAGAGCTATTCGGGCGTAGCTCTGAGAATGGGAGACACGGGCGCGGACGTGGCGTTCATGCAAAATTATTTGAAACGCATAAGAATCAACTATCCGCTTATTCCGCGGATAGACGACGACGACGGGGTTTTCGGCATGACGACGGATCTTGCCGTCAGAGCCTTTCAAAACACCTTTGGCATGGTCGGCGACGGAATAATAGGCCGCGCCACGTGGTACAAAATATCCTTTGTCTACGTAAGCGTCATCAAGCTCGGCGAGCTTGGCGGCGAGGGCGAGAGAATAGGCATAGGCCTAAGCCCGCCCGCCGCCGTTTTGAGACTCGGCGGCACGGGCCGCGACGTTCTCGAGCTGCAATTTATTTTGGACGCTATAGAGACGTTTTATCCGAGCATACCGCCGGTCATAAAGGACGGCTATTTCGGCTACGAGGTTCAAAACGCCGTCATAGAGTTTCAGCGCGCCTTTGGCTTGACGGCGGACGGCGTCGTAGGGGCCGCGACGTGGAACAAATTGTATTCGGTATACAAGAGCGTATTTGAGAGCGGAGCGGTAGAAATTCCGCCGAACGCAGGCGGAGACCCGGGCGGGCCGGAGTATCCCGGTTATGATATAAGGATAGGCGACGCGGGCGGCGACGTCAGGCTGGTACAGCAATATTTGAGCGCGATAAGAATAGTATACAACAGCATTTTGCCCGTCGTCGTCAACGGGCGGTTTGACCAAATGACCGAGGACGCGGTAAAATCCTTTCAGAACGAATTTGTACTGACCCCGG
>JAISRB010000091.1 GCA_031273825.1 Clostridiales bacterium | reverse complement strand
ACCGTCGAGCTTTATGAAATGCGGCCGTCCGTCATGACCCCCGCCCACAAAACCGGCGATTTTGCCGAGCTTGTGTGCAGTAACAGCCTAAAGAGCGAGGATATAGAGACGTCGTCGGGTCTTTTAAAGGCAGAGCTAAGGCTTTTTGACAGTCTGATTTTGAGCTGCGCCGACAAGGCCAAGGTTCCCGCCGGCTCCGCGCTGTCGGTAGAGCGGCGCGGCTTTTCCGCGGCCGTCAAGGACGCGCTGACGGGCTTTGGCGGCCTGACGATAACCGAGCGCGAGGTCAAGGACATAGCCGAGGTCTTTCCCTTAGACGGAGAGATATTGATAATAGCCGCAGGCCCTCTGATTTCGGACGCGCTGGCTAAGAGCCTCGCGGGGCTTACGGGCGGCGATTTCTTATATTTTTTTGACGCCGCCGCGCCGATCGTTTCGGCGGAGAGCATAGACTACGGACGCGCTTTTTTTGCGTCGAGATACGGCAAGGGCGACGCGTCCGATTACCTCAACTGTCCTCTCGACAAGGACGAATACGCGCGCTTCTATACCGCGCTGATATCGGCGGAATGCGCCCCCGTAAGGGGCTTTGAAAGCCAAGTTTTTTCGGGCTGTATGCCCGTCGAGGTGATGGCAAGGGGAGGCGGGGACGCTCTGCGTTTCGGCCCGATGAAGCCCGTCGGAATATATGACGCGGACGGCAAACGCCCCTACGCCGTCGTACAGCTCCGCAAGGAAAACGCCGCCGCGACGATGTATAATCTCGTCGGCTTTCAGACGCATTTGACCTTCGGCGAGCAAAGGCGCGTTTTTTCGATGATTCCCGCGCTGAGGGAGGCCGAGTTTTTGCGCTACGGCGTTATGCATCGCAACTCGTTTATAAACGCGCCCGCGGTTTTGGACGAGACCTTTTCCTTCAAAGACAAATCGGGAGGCCGCGGACGCATTTTTGTCGCGGGGCAGCTGTCGGGAGTCGAGGGCTACGTCGAAAGCGCGATGAGCGGGCTTATCGCCGCGGAAAACGCGCTTAGAGTATTACAAAATAAGCCGTATTTCAGAATACCCGACACGACTATGACGGGGGCTTTATGCCGCTACATATCCGGCGGTGACCCTAAGGGCTTTCAGCCTATGAACAGCAACTTCGGTCTATTGCCGCCGCTCGCGGAAAATATAAAGGACAAGAAAAAAAGAAAAGCCGCCTACGCCGAAAGGGCGTTGAGCGACTTAAGGGACTGCTTGGACGGGCGTTGAGCCGTCTATAAAATATGCTTAATAAATCTGCCGAAGGCCTCTTGACCCTCGTCGGTGTTTTTGAATACCGCCGTACATTCGAGAATTTTTTGGCAGACGTCGTCGATGTAATCGTTGACGGCTCTTTGGGCGTCCTCGACGCTCATGTGCATTTGGTGTTCGTTGGCAAATTTTAATATGACGTGCGCGTGCTTAAAGAGCGGGTGCTCCTCGCGGAATAATTGCTCGACGTCAAGCGTCTTTTCGCCCGATATATAGGCGACTATTTCGCGGCATTCCTCATAGAGCCGTCCCGGCAGAATAAAAAGCCCCATGACCTCGATTATGCCGATGCCCTCTTTTTTTATGTTGTGAAACTCAACCGGAGGGTGAAAAATTCCGAACGGGTGCTTTTCGTCTGTGCGGTTGTTTCTCAAAATCAGGTCGAGAATATAAGCGCCGTCGCATTCGAATCGCGCGATAGGCGTTACGGCGTTGTGCAAAACGTCGCCGGTATGCGATATTATGCCGACGCTTTTGTCGTCGTAATTTTGCCACGCCGTCAAAATTTTGTCGGCGAGAGCCGTCACCTCGGCGCGGTTTTTGCCCTTTAGGCGGACGACTGAATTATACCAATCGACAATCGACAGAGAAACGTTCTTGAAATCGCCGCAGACAAAGCTCCGTCTGTCGCCGGCGTCAAACATCGGCAAGACCTTGTCGCCGCCCTGAAAGTGGTCGTGGGCGAGAATAGAGCCTCCGACAATCGGCAGAGCCGCGTTTGAGCCGATAAAAAAATGAGGAAATAAATCGGTAAAATCAAACATTTTTTCAAAGGCCGTCTTGTCGACGCGCATAGGGCGGTGTTCGTCGGACAGGGCTATGCAGTGATTTTTGTAGTAGACATAAGGTGAGAATTGAAGCTGCCAGCCCTGCCCGTTCAAAAGAATGGGAATGGTGCGCAGGGTTTGGCGCGCCGCGCCGTTTACGTCGCCGGCAAAGCCGACGTTTTCTCTGCAAAGCGCGCATTTGGGATACGCGCCCTTGGGCGTGTTTTTGGCCTTTTCGATATCCTTGGGGTCTTTTTCGGGCTTGCTGCGGTTGATGGTTATTATGATTTTTCCGAATCTTCCGGCGGTCTCCCATTGCACGTTTTTGTTGATATCGGACATTCTTATGTAGTTGGACTTGACCGAATAATCGGCGAGGAATTCGGTGGCTTTTTTTACGCCGCGCTTTAGGGCGATGTCGTCAAAGGTCTCGGTGATAAACGACGGGAGAGGCGAAACTATTCCCATTAAGCGCGTTTCGTAGAGTACCTTGCTTGCGTAGGTATTCTCGCAAAGCCCGTTTTCGGCGGCATATTCTAAAATCGGGTCTAAAATATCGCTTTGGAGCTTGCCAAAGCTTTCGGTTTGAGCCGCCGGCTCTTTGACGCCGAGCGCGTCAAGCAGGAGGTTGCGAACGTAAATGTTGTCCTCCGTTTTTAGGTAAAGGTTAAAATTGGCGTAAGCCAACAGCTCTTCAACCTTTGCCGCGATTTGATTTTGAGAAATCATAAAAATCTTCCTTATAAATTTATTTGAAGTGAAAATGTAATTCGAAACAAAAAAATAGACCGACCGGCCGTTGACCGCATTCTCCGAGTTTTTCTTTTGTAATAGTATAGCACAACATAAAAAAAATTTCAAGACTTTTTGAGAATATTTTTTGCGGTTTGCATATGAAATTTTTTTATAACATATAAAGCCCCGCGAAAAAACCGTATGCAATTACTTGCATTTTTTGTCTTAATGTTGTAAAATATAAAAACAAGCAATTCTCTTATATTTTGCCGCGCCTTACACGGCGGTTCGCATTTTTTGCATACTATAAAAAGGCGGCGGCAAAACGGGAATACTCATAAGATAGGACTATACTAAAAAAAGGAGATAAATATGGCTTTGGCGACCTCGAATATTTATGGCGGAATAACTATATCCGACGAAGCCGTCGCTATGGTGGCGGCGTATGCCGCGTCGGAATGCTACGGCGTCGCCGAGCTTATTTCCAATCGCCTGAGCGATATAGTCGCCGATATATTCAACAAAAAGAAATACGGAAAGGGCGTGCGCGTGACGACGGTTGACAACAGAATATTTTTGAGCGTCAACGTCTCGATAAAACAGGATATCAACGCGGACGCCGTAAAAGAGTCATTGAAAAGAGCCGTAACCTACAGCGTCGAGAGCTTTAGCGGAATGAGGGTAAAGTCGGTAGATATAAATATTGTCGGTTACAGGATTTAACGGGGAAAGAAAAAACATGCTGAATGTTATAAATTCAAAATTATTTAAAGACATGATGGCCGGCGGGGCGCAATTGCTCGCCAACAACCGCCAGGCCGTCGATACGCTCAACGTTTTTCCCGTTCCCGACGGGGATACGGGAACAAACATGTCGCTTACTATGCAAGCGGCTCTGCGCGAACTCGAGGCCGAGACGTCCGACGACCTCGGCGCGCTTGCGCGTTCGGTTTCCAGAGGCTCGCTAAAGGGCGCGCGCGGAAACTCCGGCGTGATTTTGTCTCAGATACTAAAGGGCTTTTGCGAGGTAGTCATAAATTCTAAGGAGCTGAACACCAAGGTCTTTGCCGCCGCCCTAAAGCGCGGAACGGAAATCGCCTACAACGCGGTGACTAAGCCCAAGGAGGGAACTATTTTGACGGTCGTCAGAATGACCGCCGACTACTCCGAGACCGTTTCGGGAAAGAACCCCGACTTTTTGGTCTTTATGCAGCTGATACTAAACAAGGCCGAGGACGTTTTGAAGCAGACTCCCGACATGCTGCCCGCGCTAAAAAAAGCCGGCGTCGTAGATTCCGGAGGCAAGGGCTTGATTTATGTCCTTCGCGGCTTTTATAACGTCATGGCGGGAATAGAAATCCCCGTCGTCACCGACGACGAGCAGGCGGGCGGCGCGGAGGAAATGCCGTGGGCCGATATTCACGACCTTGACGACATAAAATTTGCCTATTGCACGGAGTTTTTTGTCACAAACATATTTCCGAAGGTGACGGAGTCGGATATCGACAAATTCCGCGACACGCTTTGCGAAATAGGCGACAGCGTCATAGTCATAGGCGATTTGTATCTCGTCAAGGTACACGTTCACACCAACAACCCCGATCAGGCGTTGCTTCACGCGCTGAGACTCGGCGAAATCGATAAAATCAAAATTGAAAACATGCTTCAGCAAAACCGCGCTCTAAAAGAAAAGCTGTTGAGCGAAAGAAAGCCCGTGGGAATTATTTCGGTGTCGGCGGGCGCGGGGCTTGAGGCTATATTTAAGGATTACGGCGTAGACAGGGTCGTAGAGGGCGGTCAGACGATGAACCCGAGCGTAACCGATTTTACGGCGGCGATAAATTCGCTCAACGCCGACAGCGTCATAATTTTGCCTAACAACAAAAATATCGTCATGGCGGCGGAGCATTCGCGCGAGCTTTCAGAAAAAAAGGTCGTCGTCGTTCCGACGGTCAACATCGCCGAGGGGCTGTCGGCTTTGATGGCGTTTTCTCCCGATATGACGATTGAGGAAAACGCCGTCGCAATGCAAAAGGCCTATCAAAACGTCAAGTCGGGGCAGATAACCTACGCCGTAAAAAATACCGCGGCCGACGGCTTCAAGCTAAAGGTCGGCGACATAATCGGAATAACCGAAAAGGGAATCGTCGCAAAGAACGGAAACGTTACCGCCGTGCTAAAAAAGACTATAGAAAAGCTGATAACCCCGAGGAGCGAGGTCGCGACGCTGTTTTATGGCAACGGCATGACCGACGAGGCGGCGGCCGCCGACGTTGAAAAGATGACGGAGGCCTTTCCTAATCTTGAAATTAACGCGGCGAACGGCGGTCAGCCGCATTACTATTACTTTATCAGCGTCGAATAACCGAGGGCAAAAAAAATAATAAGTAAATGGATTTATCGGACATAAAGGGCGTAGGCCCCGAATATCTAAAAAAATTAAACGGTCTCGATATATTTAACCCGTCGGATTTAGTCAATTTTTTGCCGTCGGGATATATCGACCTAAGACGGTTTACGCCCGCGGACGGCATTGCCGCGGGCGATTATATATTTGTCGCGGCCGCCGTCGGAAGGACGGGCTTTAACCGTCAAAGGGCGACCTTTAAAGCCGACCTGACAATAATCGACGACGGCGGCGGCGTGATAAAAGACTTCTTTGGCGCGCCCGTCGCGGCGCAAAATAAGGGTTTGCCGCTTAACGCCTTTTGGTTTAACCGTCCTTATATAAAAAACTCGTTAAGGCAGGGTCGTCAATATGCTTTTTTTGGCAAGGCTACGGATTTTAACGGAGTTTTGACGCTGACTAATCCCATATTCGAGCCTCTCGGAGAGCAAAAAACTCTTAAGGGAATTTTGCCGATTTATAAGACAAAGGGGCTTATTCCGCAAGGAATATTCAGGAAATTCATGCAAAACGCCTTGGAGTATTGCAAATTTGAGTCTGTTTTGGAATACTCTGCCGACGATAGTATTGCAAATCCCGACGTAAGCCTATATAAACGCATACACGCGCCGACGGATATCGACGAGGCTTACGCCGCGCAAAGGCGTTTGGCCGAGGAGGATTTTGTCAGGCTTATTCTGGCCTATAAGCTGTTAAAGGCCGACCCGTCAAAGGGACGCGCCGCGCCGTATTCGGCGGACGGCGGCGTCATGAAAGGTTTTTTTTCGTCGCTGCCGTTTGCCTTTACCCCCTCGCAGGAGGCCGCCTTCCGCGACATAACCTCCGACCTCAAGAGCGGCTCTTATATGAACAGATTGTTGCTCGGCGACGTCGGCTCGGGCAAGACGGCGGTAGCCCTTGCCGCCGCTTATTTCGCCGCTGAATCGGGCGCGCAATGCGCCTTTTTAGCCCCGACGGAGCTGCTTGCGAGACAGCACTACGACACGGCCTTAGAGCTGCTCGGCGGGTCGGGTCTAAGCATAGATTTTTTGAGCGGAAGCGTTTCGCGCAAGCAAAGAGCGGAGGTCTTAGACGCTTTGGCTTGCGGGCGCACCGATATAATTATCGGCACGCATTCGGTCTTTTCGCGCGACGTAGCTTATTCTAAGCTGGCGTTGGTAATAATAGACGAACAGCACAGGTTCGGCGTAAAGGAAAAATCGGAGCTTGCCGCCAAGTCGGCCGCCGCCGACATTTTGACGCTCAGCGCGACGCCTATTCCGCGCGCGATTTCTCTCGCGCTTTTGGGCGAGCTGGACGTGTCTAAGATAGAGAGGCGCAGCCCTATAGACCTGATGATTTCGACAAAAATCGTTCCCGACGCCAAGCGCGGCGACATGTTCGGCTACATTCGCGGCAAGATTAAGGAGGGCGGTCAGGCGTATATCGTCGCCCCGAGAATAGAGGACGCGGAGGGCGTGGAGACCGACGCGGCGGAGCCGCTCTTTGCCGAGCTTAAGGCGGGGGCGTTCGCCGATATAAACGCCGCCGTACTGCACGGGAGAACCTCCAAGGCCGAGAGAGAAAAAATCATGTCGGCCTTCAAAAGCGGAGAAATCGGCGCGCTTGTCGCGACGACGGTCATAGAGGTCGGCATAGACGTAAAAAACGCCGGTATAATAGCCGTCATGAACGCCGAACGCTACGGGCTTGCGACGCTTCATCAGTTGAGAGGACGCGTCGGGCGCGGCGACATGCGGTCATATTGCTTTTTGCATACCGCAAAGGACGCGGACAATCCGCGGCTCAGGCTGTTGACGGAATGCGCCGACGGCTTCAAAATCGCCGAAAAGGATTTTGACATGCGCGGCGGCGGAAGCTTTTTGGGTGAAAATCAAAGCGGAAGCTTTGAGAGCCTCAACAATTATATAATCGGGGTTGACAAAGACCTGATTATCCGCGCCAAGGCTCTCGCCGAGACCGTGCCGATCAACGGCGAAACCGCCGCGGCATTCGGGAATATGAACTACCGGAGATATTATAATATTATCAAAAATACCGTTATGAGTTAGAAAAAAAATAAAGGAGTTATATCGAATGCTGTATGACGTTATAATAATAGGCGGAGGCCCCGCCGGAATGGCGGCGGCTATTTATTCAAAGAGGGCCGGGCTAAAAACCCTGCTGATAGAGAGCTACGTTTTGGGCGGACAGATGCTAAAGGCCGCGAGGGTAGAAAATTATCCGGGAGCGGACGTTCAGTCGGGTTATGAAATAGCCGTCAAAATTATGCGGCGGCTCGAGGAGCTGGGCGCGGAAATTTTGTATGACGAATTTGTCTCGCTTTCAGTCGGCGACGACGGAAAAAAACTCGTAACCACCGTCAGAAACGGAACCTTTAGCGCGAAGTCGGTCATATTATGTATGGGTGCCGCGCCGAAAAAGCTAAAAATCAAGGGCGAGGACGAGTTTTTAGGGCGCGGCGTTTCATATTGCGCGGTGTGCGACGGCGGTTTTTATAAAAACAAAACCGTCATAGTCGCGGGCGACGGCAATATAGCCGTCGAGGACGCGCTCTATCTTTCGTCCTTAAACAACAAGGTCGTTATCGTCGCGAGAAAGGACGCGCTGAACGCGTCCGAGATATTAAAGCAAAAGGCTCTCGGCGACCCTAATATATCCGTCGTCTATAACGCGGTTATAAGGGAAATAAACGGCTCTAAGCGTCTTGAGGGCGTAACCGTCTTTAGCGGAGGCCAAAGCAGGACAATCGCCGCCGACGCGCTGTTTATAGCGGCCGGAAACACGCCCGCGGTTGACGCGCTCAAGGACGGCGGCAAAAACAAACGTCTGCAAAGAGATCAAAAGGGCTACCTCGTCACGGACGACGGCATGAGGACAAAAATAGACGGAGTGTTCGCGGCGGGCGACATCCGAAAAAAACCGTTGAGACAAATTGTCACCGCCTGCGCGGACGGCGCGATAAGCGCGGAGGAGGCGGCAAAATACATTCGTTCCGCCGCTTTTGAATAAGGGCTTGCCTTTTTAGCTCAATTAAAAACCGGCAAGCGCTTGCATAAGGAGTTTGCCATGTTGTTCGGAACGGACGGAATCAGAGGCCCGGCCTCGTTGTTTTTTGACGGGCGTTTGGCGTATAACGTCGGACGCGCCGTAGCTTCGCGGTTTGACGCGCCCAAAAAAATAGTTATAGCCAGAGATACGCGCTTGTCGGGCTTTGACGTAGAGCAGGAGGTCATAGCCGGTCTTTTGGAATGCCGCGCGGAGATATACCGGCTTGAAATCATGCCGACGCCCGCCGTCGCGGAAATCTTAAAGGCCGTCGGCGCGGATTACGGCATAATGATAAGCGCGTCGCACAATCCTCCCGAATACAACGGAATAAAGATTTTTGACCGCACGGGTCAAAAGCTGACCGCGGACGAGGAGGTTGAGATAGAAAAGAAATTTTTTGAGGCTCAAAACGGCTCGAGTATTCCAAAAAACGGCGATATCGGGAATACTTCGCGCGGCGGAGAGGCCGCCGATAGCGCAAAAAACGCCGATAACGCGAGGGGCTTGTCGCCCAAAGGGCGCGCTTTTTGCCGCGGCGGCGGCAAAATCGTCAATCTGGCAAACGCGCCCGAAATGTATGCCGCAAGCCTATTTGACAGATGCCGCCCGTCCTTGAAGGGGCTAAAAATCAAGCTCGATTGCTGTTTCGGCGCGTGCGCGAGGCTTGCTCCCGACATATTTGCGAGGGTCGGCGCGTCGGTTTCGGCGTTTGCGGACGAGTATGACGGCTCGATGATAAACGTCTCGACGGGTTCGACGAACATAGGCTTTTTGACGGCTAATATGTCGGCGGAAAACGACTTTTTGGGGTTTGCGTTCGACGGCGACGGCGACCGCGTGACGGCGGTTACGCCGAACGGCTTTGTCGCGGACGGAGATTATATACTCTATATTTTGACGCTGTATTTCAAAAAGCACGGCCTTTTGAGACACGATACCGTCGTCGGAACGCTCATGACTAATACGGGGTTAGAAAGGGCTTTGAACGATATCGGCGTCGCGCTGATAAGAACCGACGTCGGGGATAAATATGTCATAGAGAGCATAAACGGGGGAGGATATTCTCTCGGCGGCGAGACCTCCGGGCATATAATAATCAACGAAAACGGCGGCGGCGCGACGGGCGACGGAATATTATCCGCGCTCATGCTTTGCCGCGCCCTCGATGATTTGGGCGTTTCGCCCGACGCTATCGGGCGGCTCTACGCGCCCTATCCGCTCAAAACCGCCGGCATAGCCGTTCCCGAAAACGCAAAGAGAACGCTCATGCAAAACCCGCGCCTAAACGCCCTAAAGGAGCTTTGCGAGGACGAATTGAGAGGCGAGGGCAGAATACTCGTCCGCGGGAGCGGCACCGAGCCAAAAATAAGAATAACCGTCGAGGCCAAAAGTCCCGAGCTTGTCGACGACGTAATGAGACTGCTTGAGTCGGCCTACCGTTCGGAGGCCGAGAGCTTATTATAAATTTGATTTCCCTCTTGACAAACGCATAGAATTATGCTATAATATATAAGTAAAGGTTTAGGCAAGGCTACGGCTTTTGCCTTGACCCGCCGCAAAAAAATACTATAGCGGAAAAAAGAGATACGATGGCAAAACGGACGGTTCTCAAAAAAGGCGAGTTTTTTATCAAGGCCTTTAAGGATATTAACGCGTTGGATTCCCAAAAAAAGAGGAAGGCCAATTTTTACATATCCAACAAAAGGGTCGTATTGAGAAACGCGAGCGACAGGCGGGCCATTCTTTTTTCTGAAATAAACCTTGACGAAATCGACGCGGTAAAGCAAAAAATCATATTCAGATTCCGCTTGCCTTACGTTTTTGCGTCGCTGCTTTTGACGGCGTTTATGGCCTTGTCTTATTTCAGACCCGAGACCGGCTCGCTGTCCTATCTGATATTTCCGATAATTTTTTTTACCGCGCTTCTCGGTCTGTTCTCAAAGGCCGAGCATACCTTTGTCTTGTTTTTGACGGCGTTCGG
>JAISRB010000068.1 GCA_031273825.1 Clostridiales bacterium | reverse complement strand
CCGTCGAAAGAGCCAAGCATTTTGCCGACGAAATGAATATACGCCTAAGCTCGCGCGACGGCCTGAATATCGCCCTCGGCGGACTGACCTACGGGCTTAATCCCGTAGAAATAGCGGGGGGCTACGCCATGCTCGCCAATGACGGAAATTATAACGATATAGGCTTTATAAGAGAAATTTACGACGAAAGCGGAAACCTCGTATATCAAAAAAATTCTACCTACAAAAAAATAATGACCGACGAATCGGCCTATATGATGACCGACATTCTCAAAGAAACGTCAAAAAGCGGAACGACAAAATTTTTGTCGGAGCTTCCCTTTGACACGGCCTCAAAATCGGGCACCGTAAGCCACCCGTCAAGCTCCTCGCTAAACAACGACGCGTGGAACGCAAGCTATACCTCGTGTCATACGCTGATTTCGTGGCAGGGCAATCTGTCAAACTCCCTCGACAACGCTCTGCTTAGCGGAGTGACGGGCGGCGGCTACCCCACCCTTGTCGCAAGAGAAATATTGAGCAAGCTCTATGAGGACGGCTTGCCCGCGGATTTTTAGTCCTTATATATCCGCGGTTTCTAAGCCGGCTATGACCTCGGCGATAAGCTCGTCCGCGTCGGTTACGGCTTTTTCGAGTTGTTCGACGATTTGGAGCTTGGGGCGTATGGCGGGATTTTTAGGCAAAAACACGGTGCAGCAATCCTCAAACGGGAGAATGCTCGTGTCATAGGTGCCTATGCTCTTGGCGATACTTATGATATCCGACTTGTCAAAGCCTATAAGCGGCCTCAAAACAAGCCTTTCCGCAACCGCGTTCGTCGAGGTGAGGCTCTCGACGGTTTGGCTTGCCACCTGCCCTAAGCTTTCTCCGGTTATGATGGCCGAGCACTGCTTGCTTGCGGCTACGCGGTTTGCAATTCTCATCATAAATCTGCGCATTATGGTTATGAGATAGGCCTCGGGGCATTTGTCGCGGATAGCCTTTTGAATTTTTGTAAAGGCGGCAAAATAAAGGCGCGTCCCGGGCGAATACCGCCCGATTAGCCTTGCAAGCTCCGCGGTTTTTTCTTTTGCTTGAATTCCCGTATAGGGAAAGCTGTGAAAATGCAAGGCGTCAAGCTTCATTCCGCGCTTTGCCGCCATATAGCCGGCGACGGGGCTGTCTATTCCGCCCGACAACAGCAAAAGCCCCTTGCCCGACGAGCCGACGGGAAGCCCGCCCGCGCCCGTGATTTTGTCAAAGAACACATAGGTATAGCCGTTTTCTCTGATATCCACGTTTATCTCCGCGTCGTAAGAAAACAGATCGACCCTTAGCTTAGAGGGATAAGCCTCTATGAGCCTCGCGCCTATAAAGGCGGCTATTTGCATAGACGTTTGGGCGATGCGCTTGTCGGCGCGGTTGACCGTAACGCGAAATTTTCCTTCCTTGTCAAACTCCGAGCGGAGAAGCTCGGCGATACGCTCTAAGTCCGTCTGAACCTTGTAGCATACGCTAATCGAATGTATTCCGAAGACACGCCTTAACCGCTCGGTTATTTCATATTCGCAACGCGCGTCGTAGCCGCTTATATAATATCTTGCCTGCGAAACGCTCAACTCAAAATCAAGACCTTTGAGTGATTCTCTGATATTTTTCTTTAGCAGGCTCTCAAAAAACGAACGGTTTCCGCCCTTCAAAAACAGCTCGCCGTATCTTATAAGTATGCATTTTTCGGTATTTGTCATAGTATTTTATTCCTTACGGTTATTTTGTAGTAGATTTATTTGATTTCTTTCCCGTGTTTTTGCCGGAAAAGAAACATTTATTGCCGTTTGCCGTCGGTCAAGCCCGCCGTTTCGAGCCTTAGCTTGTCCTGCAAAAAGAGTATTTCGTCGCGCGAAGTATTCTCATTTATGCTTATCCTCAGAATACCCTCCGAATAGCGCGGCGCAAGCCCCAGCGCGTCGGCTATTCTCTTGCCGCCTTTTTTTGACGAACACGCCGAGCCTGTTCCGACTATTATGCCGTGCCTTTCTAAGCAGTGCAGCAAAACCTCGCCTCCGACGCCGGCAAAAGCGACGCTCAAAACGGCGTTTATGTCGTCGTCGGGCGTGTTTATTATTACGTCAAAGTTGGCCGTCAAAAAGTCCTTTAGCTCTCTTAACAGCCGCCTGTCTATCGTCCTTTTGTCCATGACGTCGGCGGCGAGCGAAAACGCGGCTATTCCCGACACGTTTTCCGTCGCGGAACGAACGCCCCCTTCCTGACCGCCGCCGTGTATGAACGCGTTTACGTTTATTCCGTTTTTGACATAGAGCGCGCCCACGCCCTTTGGCGCGTGAATCTTGTGTCCGCTTACGGAATACAAATCCACCCCGAGGCGCGCTACGTTGACGTCGATTTTTTTGAAGGCCTGAACGCCGTCGCTGTGTACTATGCAATCGCGGTTGACTCTCTTTGACATTTTGACGACCGTCTCTATGTCGTTGACCGCGCCCGTCTCGTTTCCGACGTGAACGATAGAAACCAAGGCCGTGTCGGGCGACAGCAATTCGCCGAATTTTTGCAGGTCTACGCGTCCGAAGGAGTCGGTCGGGCAGACCTCGACGTCAAAGCCCTTTTGCTTAAGGCTCAAAGCGGCGTTGTATACCGCGGCGTGCTCCGTCATAGAAATTATAATCCGCGAGCCTTTTTTGAACGAACGGCAGCTTAGCGCGATGTTGTCCGCCTCGCTTCCCGAAGCGGTAAATATCAGCCGTCCGCTGCCGCCGCCGCCTAAGTGCCCGAGCAGATTTTGCCGCGCCGCCTTTACCGCCGCCGAGACCTCCGCGGCCGGCCCGTAAAGCGCGGACGGATTAAAAAATCTCTCCGAATTAAAAAAGGCTATAAGCTCGTTGCATTCGGGATAAACGGCCGTCGTCGCCGCGTTGTCTAAGTATATCATCAGCATTTCGCGCCTAATAACGCTACAAAGTCGGTGGACTATAGAATACTTCCGTTGTTAAGGTATTCTACTTTAGCCTCAAAATCGTAACTCCGCGCTCCCCCTCTCCGTATTTTCCGTATCTGAATTCGGCGGTGTTTCTGTGTCCTTTCAGATACTGTTGAATAGCCCGTCCGAGCTTTCCCGTTCCCACGCCGTGTATAATTCTGACCTCGCCCAAACCGCCGGTGACGGCTCTGTCGATAAAGCCGTCGAGATAATACAAAGCCTCGTCTATATTTTTGCCGATTAGGTTTATCTCCGACGGCGCGGCCTGCAGCTCTATCGGCTTGCTCAAATTGACGGCCTTGTCCGCCGTCCGGTTATTTTGGCTCAAATCCTTTATTTTGTATATGTCGCCGACGCTTAAGCGGGTTTTTATCCCCCCTATATCGACGAGCGCGCCCGTCTTTGAAAGCCCGCTAACGCGTCCCTTTGCCCTAAGCGAGCTTATAAACACCAAATCGCCGACGGAGATTTGTCCGTCCTCTTTTATTATTTCGGCGTTTTGCTTTTCGCCGCGCCCGCAGTCCGCGTCGTCGGCGTACTCGCCGGCTCTTTCCGCAAGCCGCTTTTTGAGGCGGCGCGCCTCAAAAAGCGCGGCCTCGTCGCTTAATTTTAGCAGGCGTTTCATTTCCTCGATTATTTCGACGGCCTCGTCGGACGCGTTTTCGAGTATTATTCTCGTCTGTCCCTTTAAGTTTTGTCTGAAGCGTTCGCGCTCCGCGTCAAATGCCGCCCGTTCGCGCTTGATTTTATTCAGCTCCTCCTCGGCCTCCAATCTGTCGCGCTCGGCGGACGACAGGTCTGACTCGGCTTTTTTCTTGGCCTTTTCGGCGGCTACTATTATGTTTTCAAATTGCCGTCTGTCCTCGCCTATGAGGCTCGCCGCCGTTTTGACGATATGAGACGGCAGGCCGAGTCTTTCGGCGATTTTTATCGCGTTGGACGTTCCGGGAATTCCGACGGCAAGCCTATATGTCGGCGCGAAGGTCTCGGGGTCAAAATCCATAGACGCGTTTTCGACGCCGCTTTCCGTCATTGAGAATTCCTTTAGTTGATTGTAGTGCGTCGTTATGACGGCCTTTGCTCCGACCGACTTTATATGCGCGGTGACGGCAAGCGCGATAGCCGCGCCCTCGGTCGGATCCGTGCCCGCGCCCAGCTCGTCGAGCAAAAGCAGAGAGTTTTTGTCAAAGTCGTTTAATATTCCGATGATGTTGAGCATATGCGACGAAAAGGTGCTGAGACTCTGCTCTATGCTCTGCTCGTCTCCGATATCCGAAAAAATCCCGTCAAAGACGCCGAGGGACGTGTCGGGCGACGCCGGGACAAACAGCCCCGTCTGCGCCATGAGGCAAAACAGCCCGGCCGCCTTTAGCGTCACCGTCTTGCCGCCGGTATTCGGCCCCGTAATCATGAGTATGTCAAAGCCGCGCCCGACGCTAAGCGATATCGGCACGACTTTTTTTTCGTCGATTAGCGGATGCCGCCCCTTTACTATGTCGATATATCTCTTTTTGTTGATATTCGGACGAACGGCTCTTATGCTTTTTGCATAGGCCGCCTTTGCGAATATTATGTCAAGCTCGGTCATCAACTCAAAGCCGTATTTTATAAAACCGCCCGACTGCGTTATCAGCGCGGAAAAGGCGCGCAGGACGCGTTCTATTTCAAATTCCTCGTCTGACAACAACGCCTTTAGCTTGTTGTTCATGTCAAATACGGCCATAGGCTCGACGTACAGCGTCGAGCCCGTCGCCGACTGCCCGTGAATCAGCCCCGGAATCGCGCCCTTAAATTCGCTCTTGACGAGTATGACGTGGCGGTTGTCTCTGACGGTTATGACGTTGTCCTGCAAATACTTCTGATAGGCCGCCGACGTGACGAAGTGATTTAGCTTAGCGCGTATTTCCTCGTTGCACCTCTTGATTTTTTGACGTATTAGCTTTAGCTCAAACGACGCGTTGTCGGACATCTCAAAGGGGCTTATTATCGAATGTATTATTTTGTCCTCTAAGGCCTTGTCGGTAAAAATAGCGTTGGTCTTTTGTTTGAGCAACAAAATTTCGCCGTCGTCAACCTTTGCGACCGCCGCCTTTACCAGCCGCGAAGCCTTTAGAACCCTGCCGACCTTTAGAATTTCGTCCATTGTAAGAAGCGACGCCTTTTCGGCTCTTTCCAAAATGAACGATATATCGTCAAAGGCGAACGACAAATTGAGCGCGTATTCGTGCATGAGCTTGTCGGCCTCAAAGGTCTCGGTCAGCAGTCTTTCGGTCTCTTTGATATCTACGGACGGAACAAGCAGGGCGACGTCGCTTTTTGCCTTTTCCGAACCCGCGTGTTTTTTTAGCCGTTCGAGAATTTTGTCGTATTCAAGGGTTTTTAACACCTTTTGAGTTATCATTTTATAACGCTCCTCTTTTATAGTGACCGCTCGTAAAGGATATTTTGCCGTCGGCATACGTTTCGCCCAAGGTAAAGGCGCGAATGACATTAGCTATATCCTCCTTATCGGTCTTAAAAAAGTTAAGATATAG
>JAISRB010000126.1 GCA_031273825.1 Clostridiales bacterium | reverse complement strand
TATTTATAGCGGCGTAAAAAGCATAAAATATCCCGCCGACAAGGACATGACCGACGGTGAAATTTGCGTGAGATACGCCGCCGCTGAGGGCTTTGGCGACGTCGTAATCTATGGCGCGCTGGGCGGACGGCAGGACCACGTGGAGGGCAATATCGCTCTGCTTTATCTGGCGAAGCGGCTGGGAATAAAGGCAGTCATCAAGGACAAGGACATAGAAATTCATTACGCCGACAATAGCCGGTCTTTTTTTGCGACCGTTAAAAAAAATATTTTTGTGTCGATAGTACCTTTTTTTAGCTTTGTGCATATAATAAAGACAACGGGATTAAAATATCCTCTGATTGACGCGCGAATAGAAAAATACTCGTCTCTCGGAATCTCAAACGTCGCCGTTGACGAAAAAATAAGCGTCGAAATAAAAAAATCGGCGGCTCTCATAATCGTCAACGGCTAACGCGCTTTGACTCAAATAAAAACTCCCGTTGCTTGACCGCAATAAAAGTCCGAGGAGAATTTAAAATGCGAATCATATGTATCAAGCCGCCTAAGTTTTTGAGACCCGTTTTGAGATTATTCATAAGAAAAAAGAGAGAAATACCGCGCAAGCCTTGAGAAAACTCAAAAAGCGTCAAAACAAACGCTTTTCGGAAAAAATACGGTTTTGAATCGACACATATGCTTTGTTATCATTAGTATACTTTAAATTTCACAATTTTCGGAGGTATACATAATGAAAAAAACAAGGCTTATGCTTTTTATGGCGTTTCTTTTGTTTTCGGCGGCGATGCTTTTTTTGCCGTATGCAAACGGGAAGGCTTTTTTTTACTTGCAGGGCGGCGCGTTGACCGTCGGAAGACAAGGACAAAGCGGAGCGTCCGCGTCCGTCGTGACGGAGGCCGATACGGGCTGGTTTGCGCCGGACGCGGCGGTTTATTATATAGACGCGTATTCTAAGCTAAAGGGCTTTGCGTTTTTGGTCGGCGAGGGAATAACCTTTAAGGGCAAGACGGTAAACCTTTTGAACGACATAAGCCTCCGCGTCGATTTTTCTATAGGCGGCGCGGGGCGGTCGTTCGAGGGGGTTTTTGACGGCGGCGGAAATTTGATAAACGTCGGCGCGCCTCTGTTTGACACGCTAAAGAGCGCGGAGATAAAAAACCTCTTTATCGATGCGATGATTGTCGGCGGCATGACGCAAGACGTTGGCATAGTCGCAAACGCGGCCTACGACTCGGTCATATCGCGCGTCGCCGTCAAGCTGACCTACGGCAACGACGGCAATTACGGCAACTTCGGCGGCATTACGGCCTACGCAAAAAATACGCTGATAAAATCGTGCGCCGTCACCGGCGAAATAATAAGACAGGGCGCGATAGTCGGCGGAGGAATAGCCGCGATTGCCGAGGACAGCCGCATAGTCGATTGCTACAACGGCGCGAATATAACGGTGTCGTATATCAGCGAATACATAATAGGCGGAATAGTCGGAAAGGCCGCGGCCACGGAGCTTGACGGCTGCGTCAACTATTCGCCGATAGTTTTGAGACCGTTTTTAAATTTTGAATACGCGGTAGACGGCGTCGCCGGCGCGATAGCGGGAGAGATAGATTTTGCAAGCGCGGTCATAGGCGCGAGCTGTCTAAAGTCCGAGCTGACCGGCGGTCTGCCGCCCGTCGGCAAGCAAGACGCTGAAACCGTGTCTGTCGAAAGCTATACCTCCGCGATGCTTAAGGACTCTTACTTTTTGAATAACGTCCTCAACAAAAGCCCCGAAAACAGACAATATACCGCCGATATCGTCGGCTATGAGGTCAACGGCGGTTATCCGATTTTTGTGTATCAAATTCCGCGCCCCTCGGTCGGGCTTGAAATAACCGGACTCGGAAGCGTTCTCGTCGACGGCGCGGCGGTCTTTAAGGGCTTTAAGGTTTCGTTAGGCGCGGAGTTAAACATAGAATTACGCGCCGATACATATTATGTGATAGAATCCGTCGAGGTAGGCGGCCTTGCGGTTGAAATAACCGACGCTAATAAAATCACGTTTACGACCGACGGGATTTATGAAAATATCGACATAAGAGCGCGGTTCGCAAAGGAAATGCGGACGATAGAGCTTGACGGCGTTTCGGCGTCCAAGGTCTATGACGGCTCGACCGCCGCGCCCGTCTCGGCTCTCTCGACGGGGGCGAAGGGTCTGTTTGTCGTCAACGTCTATTTTGCCGGCGACGACATTCGCATAACAAACGGCTTTGACGGCCCCGACCCTATCCGCGCGCGCTTTTTGTACGCCGACGCGGGCGTAAGCGGACAATGTATAGTTTTGGAAAACGTAAAATTCGGCGGCGCGAGCGTCGTCAATTATGCCTTGCCCGACAGCTTCAAAATTTATAAGGCCGAGATATTCAAGGCCGAGCTTCGCGTCTACTACGGCGGAATAGACAAGGAGACGCAAAGCTATACGCCGGGCGCGGCCGCCTCGGTTTACGGCGACGAGATAACCGACGGCAAATATTACGGCTTTTCGGTTGACGACGACAATTTTATGCTGTCGGGCGAATTTTTTGTCGAAATTTTTGACGGCGGACAATATAGGCCGCTGTCAACGGGCGAGCTTTTGGCGGCAGGCCGCTATAAGCTGCGGGCGGCAGGCGTCAGCGCGTTAAACTATAATATAACCTTTGAGGAATGCGTTCTGACCGTCGAGGCAAGACGGCTGTTTGTCTCCTACGCCGTCAAGGGGGGAACCGTGATATACGGCTCTCAACCCGAGTTTGTCTTTGAATATCAAAATTTTGTCGACGGCGAGGACGAAAGCGTACTAAAAAGCCTTCCGTATTTTGACGGCGGCGTGTTGACCTACGGGCGGCATGAGCTTACGCTAAAAGGGGGCGAAGCCGACAACTATATAATAGTCAACGTCAAGGGCGCAATCGACGTAGCAAAAAAGGCTATCGCCCTTGCCGCCGAGACGGATAAATTCAAGATTTACGGAGACGACGAGCCGGTATGGTACGGAATATCCGACGGCTTGTGCTATTCCGATTATGCAGTTTTTGTTAGAAGTAATGGAAAAGACGCTGGGCAATACGGCTACTCAAGCTATAATATTTTTGACTTGAACAAAAAAGACGTCGGTTTTTGCTATGAGGTGACGGAGACAAATCCGAACGCCGTGTTTAACATAAAAAAGAGAGCCTTGACGATAAAGGCCAAGGATGCGGAGACGACCTACGGCAGGATACCCGAGATAGGCTTTTTGTTTGAAAACCTTACGGCGGGCGACTCCGTGTCGCCGATAAGCGTATATATATACGCGGAATCGGATACGGGTTTTGACAATCCGCTGGGGCTAAAGCTTGACGCGGGACGTTATCTCGTCAAGCCCGACTATAGCCAAAGCCACAAAAATTATGACATAACCTACGCGGCGGGTCTGCTGACGGTAAAAAAAGCCGCGCTGACGCTGACGGTAAAAAATCTGACGGTGACTTACGGCGACGCGGTGTCGCCCGAATACAGCATAAGCGGATTCAAAAACAACGAGGATAAAATATCCGCGGGAATAAATTTTGAAGCCGTGAGGCTGTATATAGACGGAAGAAGCGTCGAAAGACCCGACGCCGGCGGCTACGCTCTGACCGTCGACGGCTGCGAGGCAAAAAATTATCGGTTTGAATATGCCGCGGGCGTCTTGACCGTAGTCAAGGCCGAGCTGACGGTAGCGATAAGAAATCCGCAAACCGTCACATACGGCGGCGACATAAGCTTTGAGTATGAGTTTTTCGGCTTTATAAGCGGCGACGACGCGCAAAACCAGCTTGTAAATTTGAGGGTAAGCTATAGGTTTACGACGGATTTGCAGACGGTTACGCCGACCGCCGAGGCGCGGAATTATAACCTTACGTATATCGGAAACACCTTAAAAATCGACAAAAAAATCTTGACGCTAAGCGGAATAAGCGTTTTGGACAAGCTGTATGACGGCACAAAAACGGCGGCCGTCACGGGCGAGCCGACCCTTGTCGGCGTAGTCGGCGGAGACGCAATAAGCCTCGTCGGAACTCTTACCGCGCAGTTTGACAGAGTCGGCGCGGGCATAAAAATCCCCGTGACGATAAGCGGCCTGTCGATTGAGGGGCAGCGCGCGGATATGTATGAGCTGGTCATAGAAAAGCTATACGCCGGCATATCTATAAACACGGTGTTCGCCGGGGGAATTAGGCTTGTCGCAAGCGGCTTGCTGCCGTCGGACAGCCTTTTGAACGCGGTAGAGACGGCCGATTACGCGGCGTTAAAGAGGGATATCGGCAAAAACGTGGGCGGCCGCAAAATCTATTACGCCGTCGAGCTTTCGATTTTGACCGAAAGCCCGACCGTCAACGCCGGAGGAACGTATACCGTCTATATACCCGCTGAGCTTGCGGGCGGCGCGAGCGGACTAAAGGCCGTGATAATAAAGGACGGCAAATATACCGAGGTCAAAACCCGCTACGAAAACGGATATATAGTATTTGAGTGCGAGTCGCTCGGGAGCGTGGCGCTTGTCGCCAACAACAATTGGCTTTTGATTTTTCTGCTGATAATTTGCGCAATAACCGTCGCCGCCGTGCTGTATTTTATCTTTTTTAACGACAAGGTCAAAGGAGTCTTAAGGGAGAGGCGGCAAAAAAAATTGAGCGGCGGGGCAAGCGGCGAAAATGGCGGCGGCGCGAATTTATCGGCCTGCAATAAGGGCGGCGAGGAGCAAAAAAGTCCGCCGAAAACGGCGGCGGACGCGGACGACGAGGTCTACGAGGAGATTATCAGAGAGACGATAGGGGGAGAGGGAGATATGGCCGCGGACGCGGACGGCGCGGATATAATCGCCGCGGATATCGCCGCGGGCGATCCGACGGCAACGGCAAGCCCCGCGGAGGAAAAAAAGAACGATAAGCCCCCGCTCTATGATATCGGCGAGGAGGAATATCTTTCGATGATAGAGGACATGGAGGAATAAAGGGCTTTCGCGCCTCATATTATATTATTATCGATAGGAGGCGCGATTGATTTTTATGGAAAGAATAAAGCTTGACCGGCATTTTGTAACCGACGTTTTGAGAGCCGCGCTCCTCGCGCTTTTGATTTCAATCGCCGCGATTATAGCGTTCGCGTTTATATTCAAGGCTTTGGAATTAGGAGGAACGGCTCTCAAAATCGGAAACGAAATTATCAAACTGCTAAGTATTTTTATCGGAACCTTTTTTGGAATTAGGGTGATAAAGCAGGGGGTGATAAAGGGCGCGTTTATCGGCGCGTTGTTTTTGCTGTTCAGTCTGCTGATAATGAAGGTTTTTAGCGCGGAGTCAGACGGTCCGGTTTTTACCGCCCTCAATGTCGCGACGTCGCTTCTTTTCGGAACGGCCTCGGGAGTTTTTGCCGTCAACTTCAAGCGGAGATGAGCGAACGGCCGCGGCTTAAAGACGTTCCGAGGGTGAAAAAAATAAAATTTTGGTAAATAAGTCCGCGGAGAATAAAAAGCGTTCTTTTTATTAGACTAAGATGTAACGGGGTTTTTTAACGCCTTGTTGCTTTTGGGGGCATTATAAGATGAGAAGGACAAATAAGCTTATCACCGCGCTTTTAATGTTAATTTTGTTGCCGTGCGTCGGCGCGTTTTTTGATAAAACGGTCAAAAATTACGACGCGGCCGAGGGTATTGCGGCGCGGCAAATTTATGCAAAATCGCAATATGCGGCGGCGGACGCCGCCGCAGGCAAAAATCAAGGACAAGAAAAAATCCGTCCGGGCGGAGAGGCCAACGGGGGGATTTTTTCGATATTTGACGCTAAAAGGGGAGACGGCGGGGGAGCTTTAGACTCCTTTAAGAAATTTTTTGACGGACTTCTTAAGACCCGCTCCAAGGACGGCGCGCCGGACGGCGGCGAGCCGTTAAAGCACGACGACGTATATCTGGGCGGCGCGCCTCTGGGCATCTCTCTGAGCGCGGACGGGCTTATCGTCACGGGCAAAAACGACGTGATAACAAAGACGGGAATAGTCTCGCCGTCGGCGAAAACCGGCATTATGAACGGCGACGTTTTGACCTATATAGACGGCGTAAAAATAAACCGCCCGGAGGATATCGCCGCCGCGCTAAAAAATAACGACGGGCGCGCGGTCAGGCTGAAGCTCAGGCGCGGCGTTACGGAATACGAAGAGACAATAAGGCCCGTCGAGGATTCGCTGACGGGCGTAAGACGGCTGGGGCTTGCGGTAAAAAGCGATTTGCTGGGAATAGGAACGCTGACCTTTGTAAATGACGACGGGCGTTACGGCGCGCTCGGGCATCAGATAGTCGACGCGGAGACGGGCATAAAGGACCTCAACGCCGGCGAGATATACGACTGCTCGATTATCGGAATAATAAGGGGCGAGAGAAATAAGGCCGGTGAGCTTCGCGGCCTGATAAACAAAAACGAGGGGCCTCTCGGAACTATAGACAAAAACGGCTCCTTCGGCATATTCGGGCAGTCGGAGCGGCGGCTGATCGACGGACTTGAAAAAATTCCCGTCGGGGGCAAATATTCGGTCAAGCCCGGAAAGGCTCAAATAAGAACGACGATAGCCGGAAATATTCCGCGTCTCTATGACATAGAAATCATAAAGACGAGCTTTCAAAACGGAAAAAACGAAAAGGGAATGATAATCAGAGTGACGGACGCCGAGCTTCTCGAGGCTACGGGAGGCATATTGCAGGGCATGAGCGGCAGTCCGATTATTCAGGAGGGCAAGCTTGTCGGCGCGGTGACGCACGTGTTTATCAACGACCCGACAAAGGGCTACGGAATGTATATAGATTGGATGCTCAACGAATAGATTTTTATAGGTTTTTTATTTAAGGCTTGCGCGTTTTTTTGCGCAAGCTTTATTTTTATTTTAGCGGCAAACACATAAAAATGCGCTTGCCCGATTTGGGGAACGCCCGCTCGTTCGGCAGTGGTTTGACTCGCTTGACTTCTCCTCTTGCGGCAACAACATTGCCACAATTGACCCCTTTTTGCGGACTTTGTCCGTCAAGGCGGGCTGCCGAAAACCGCGGTTTTCGGCAGCCCTGATTAAAATAACGACTGTAAATATTCAAAATAGAGTCTTTTTTAATTTGATTTTTTTTGCGTTTGTGATATAATGTAAACATTGCCGACATGAGAGAGTATTTCATGACTGCGGCCGCAAGCAAAATAGGAGAGTCTTTTACTATGGTCGAGGTTGTTTTGGACGTTCAAAATCTCACAAAAATCTACGGAAAGGTCAAGCGCGTCGATAACGTGTCCTTTCAGGTCTACGCCGGCGAGGTGTTCGGCTTTTTAGGCCCTAACGGAGCCGGCAAAACGACGACCATAAGAATGATATCGGGGCTTGCGACAATGTCGTCGGGCGAAATTTTTATCGGCGGGCATTCCGTCAAAAAAAACTTCAAAAAGGCCGTGTCGTGTCTCGGGGGAATCATCGAAAATCCCGAAATGTACAAATATATGAGCGGCTACGACAATATGAAATATTACGCGAGCTTGTATGACGGAATAACCGACGAGGATATTTGGGAGGTCGTCAAGCTCGTAAAAATGGAAAACAGAATTCACGAAAAGGTAAAAAAATATTCCCTCGGTATGCGCCAAAGGGTGGGCATAGCCCAAAGCCTGTTGCATCATCCGCGAATTCTTATTCTCGACGAGCCGACAAACGGGCTTGACCCCGCGGGTATTCACGAAATGAGAGACTTTCTCAAAATGCTTGCCCACGAGAGGGGGTATTCGGTGTTTATTTCAAGCCACATTCTGACGGAAATGCAGCTGCTGTGCGACCGCGTGGGAATCATCGCCAACGGCAAGCTTTTGGCCGTCAAGTCGATGGACGAATGGACGGAGGTCTTAGACGGCAGCGTCAATCTCAAGATGAACGTCACCGACGGCGCAAAGGCAAAGGAGCTGATAGAGGAGGAGTTTAAGGTAGACGTAGCCGTCAACAAGAGCTTGATAAACTTCACCGTGCGCTCCGAGCTTGTTCAAGAGATTTCAACGCTTTTGGCAAGGAGCGGCATAGCCGTCCTGTCTATGTATACGGGCGAGAAGTCGCTCGAGGACACCTTCCTCGAATTGACGTCGTCGGCGGGAACCGCCGTCAAATAATTTATAAGCCCGAAAACGCCGCTAAGGCTTTGATTAAAGTCGAAGGATTTTGTGTATGAAAAAGTTTTTTGAGAGAATAGGAAAATTGATGCTGCGGCTCAAACTGCGTTTTTTCAAGCCGAGCAAAAATTTCGGCAAGAGGCGGCTTTCCGATATGGGGAGGCTTTTGAGAGGCGAGTTCTTTAAGTTTTTTAAGGGCGCTATCTTTAAGGTATCGGTGGCTGTTTTGTTGCTTTCCACCGTTTTGACGGTTTTTTTATACGGCTCCGACAGCAATATCATGGAGCAGGCGCGTAGCCTCATGAGCGGAGGCCTCGAGATGGACGTCTTTACTATTATGGACGGAATCAATCCCGAGCTTTTGAGCGTCGCCTCCGAATTCGGAGTGGACATACCCGCGGAGGCTATGACCATGCTCGACACATATTTCGGAGACGCCGAAAAGACAAAATTTTTACTCAATTCGCCTAAGCAATATTACGCGTCGATAAACCCCGCGCGCAAAATTGAAGACCGGTTGTCGGAGCAATACAGCGAAAAGCTGACTGAATACATAATAGAGGACAAAAATTTTATACGCCTCATCATAAACGACGAGGTGTTGATGAAGGCTATTCAAGATTACTCGTCCGGCTCGGGCGCGAATAACGCCTTAGTCACCGACGTAAACGCCTTTATCGAGGATAACGGCGCGTTGATAGCCCTTATCGGGTCGCTGACGGCGGCGGCCGCCGTCGTCGCCGAATCGCCGCTGCTTGAAAGCCTTGACCAAACCTTTTATAAGCTAAAAGACCCCGACGAAACCGAGCCCTACGAGTTTACCGCGTTTGTCCTTGAGTTTGCGGCGGCGATGGGCGCGGAGCTTATTGCGGCCGCGGAAAACGCCGGCGGCCTTTCGTCGTTTGATATAATCGGAATCGCGCGGCGGAGCTATGAGCAAACCAAGCTTTATAGCGTTCACGGAGTTTCGGGAGAGGAATTCTTTGTGGCGGCGACGCCCGACGTTAACGAATGGGTGATTCTTGCGGGAGACATATACGCCACGGGGCTGTTTGACGCGATAGCCGGCTTATCCGGCGGCGTCGCTATAGGCGATCTTGTCGCGGGCGTAATTTCGGCGACGCTCGCGCCGCGCGAGCTGACGGAGGCCGAGCGGGCGGAGCTTTTGCCGCCCGAGGACGAATATTCGCAGATGACCGACGCGGAGCGCGCGGCGGTTTATGCCGAGGCTCTCTCTACCGTCAAATACAGAGACGTCCGCGACTATATTTTTGAATATTTGAGAGAAAATTATCCCGCGTTTTATGAATACGTCTCGACTATGCCGCTGTTTAATTTGGACAGGCTGAAAAGACTGGTCTCCGACGAGGAGCTTGTCGCGGAAATTTATGCAAAGCAGGCTCTCATTCTCGCGACTTATCTCGATATTTGCGCGGGCTTTTATGACGAAAGCGGCGACCTCGACAAGACCTTAGAGGATATAATCGACTTTTTGGTCTACTTCGTCGGGTTAGGCGAATTGCATTCGACGCTGTATTCGACCTTTGCCAACAATTTGGTCGGGCTTGCAAGCGAAATTTTGAGGGCGAAAAGCATTCTCGACTTCTTTTATAACGACGGGCAATACGGACGCGGCGCGTATGATTTTTTTGTCGAACGGAGTCTGCTCCTCGGCGGTGAATTTGAGGCGTTGTTTGAGCTGGCAAACAATCAGGGCGGTCTGACCGAGGCGGAATATCTCAAGCTTTTGACGGAGAGCGTCAATACGACTATGCTTCGGTTTGCCGAAATCAACGTCTACGCGCGTTCGGGCGTGTCGTACATATATTTTAAGGCCGAAAACTCTTATACCGAGCCGCCCGCCTACGAGGCGTTCAGGAGACAATACGACAGTTATTCGAGAATGTACAGAAGTCTCATGGTGACGGTAAACAATCCGTCGGCGTTTAATTCGGTCAAGATTTTGAGCATAAAGAGCTTTGTCAAAAACTTGACCTCGGCGGAGGGCGGTTTCTTTTCCGATATCGACAACGCCGGGCTGTCGTCAGAGCAAAAAATGGCGGTCATGCTCGACGTGTTTAAGGCCGAAAACTGCTATTCGGCGGTTGTCGACAAGGCCTTTTTTGAGGAGAAATTCGCGTTTTTATACGACGAAATCAACGACGCTATGAAGGCCTATCTGACGGTCTATAAGGACTCGTTTGAAAGCGTCGACGCGCTTTTGAGAGCCTCGTTTGACGCCGAGCAATATGACGAGCTTATGGTCTATTATTATAACGACGACGCGGAGGGCTTTTCTTACGCAGAGCTTAGAGACGTCAGCCGCCGCTTTACGCGCATAGCGACGCTCGTCAACGATTACGTGCCTAAGGTCTATCTCGACAACGTCGTCATAGCCAACGGCCTTAACGACGAGCAGCTCGGCAAGATATACGGCTTTACGTCGCTTATGGGCTTGGGCACGACAAAATATTCGATAAGGAGCGACGCGACCAAAGATTTATTCTTTTTTGAAAATCTCGATCTCTATGACAAGCTGACCGACCCTATGTCGCTTGACAACGGCTACGGCTTTGTAAACTTCGGCTTGGCGTTTATGTATATGTTCGTCATGATGATCGCAATCGTCATAGCCTCGGCGACAATAGCGTCCGAATACGAAACCGGCTCGATAAAGCTGCTGCTAATCAGACCGTATAGGCGGTATAAGGTGCTGACGGCAAAATTTTTGTTTGTCGCGATAACGCTCGCCGTCATGTTTATCTTTATGTATCTCATACTGCTGCTTTTCGGTCAAACGGGCAGTCCGTTTTGGACGGAGGGGCTTAACGGGCTTAATTCGAGAGACGTTCTCGTCGTCTTTGACGCGCGGCAAGTTTTGATTATGAGTCCGCTCGATATCGTCACCCTCGAATTTGTCTTTTATTATATCAACTGTCTGATATACGCGGTCATCGCCGTCATGATTTCGACGATATTCAAGTCGCGCGCGGCGTCCGTCGCCGTGTCGGTGTTCGTCTTTTTTGCGTCGCAGATTTTGAGCGCGCTGCTGTCGAGCTATTCGTGGTATAAATTTATAATATTCAATAATACTAATTTCTTTGTCTATATGTCGACCGGCCCGTCTCTCGCGGATATGACGCTGATGTTTTCGGTCGTCGTATACGCAATATATATGGTCGTATTCTTTGCCCTGTCGTATGTTGTCTTTGAAAAGCGCGACGCGGTATAACGGAAGGGGATTTTGATTATGCGTTTTTTTAAAAAGATATTTAATTTTATCGACCCGCGCGACATGCTTAAGCTTGTCAAGGGAGAGCTTTTTAAGTTTGTAAAAAGCTCTACGTTTTATGTCGTGACGGGGCTTGCAATGCTTGTCATAATAGTCACCGCCGCCGTCTATAATCCCGACAGCGAGGGCTGGAACTCCGTGACGTCGTTTTTGGGCGGCACCGTCGTCGCCGACGACTATTTTACCTATATCGACGGAGCCGACTATTCGGAATATACGGCGAGATATGAGATAGACGTGACCTTTTCCGACTATCAAAAGACCAACGCCGCCTTTACCAAAGAGACAAAGCTGACCTATATGACGACGCCCTTGGCCGACTATTACGTCGCGCTCAATCCTATATCAAAAATAAGCAATTCGAGTCAGGCCTTTAAGACGCTCGACGTTCCCGCCGCCGACGGCTTTCTCACATGGAACGACGACCCGACCTCCGACGGCGATATTTTGAGCGACAAGGGGGAGCTGACAAAGTACATTCTCTCCGACTTCAATTTTTATAAGCTGTTTTTGAGGCAGGGCGACTCCTTTGTCGAAAGAAAGGATTGGCTGTCAAATTTATTCAAAAACAATAATGTCGCGCAGATAGAGGAAAACCTCAAAAACACCGAAAAGGCCGCCCTTTACGACACGGGTTCAAAGCTGTCGTATTCGGTCAATAACGCCGCCGTTACGGAGGCGTTGGAGTCGGAGAACGGAGCGGCTATAAGGACGGCGATGGTGACGCTCCTAAAGGACGCGTTTAACAACGCGTCGGCCGCCGCCGCCTATGAGGATTTTATGTTTTATAACGTCTATATGCGCCCGGTTCACAGCCACGTCTATTCGTCGGCGCAGGGCGCGCTGAAAAGTGCGGCAAGAACCCTCGACATTTACAAAAAATTCTTTTATTACAGAGAGAGCCGGGACGGCGCGTCGTTTACCGACTTTATCAAGCAGTCGGTCATAGACTACGGTCAGGCCTTTATCGCCCTGCAAAACGCGGCGAACGCCGTCGAAAACCACGAGCAAAACACCGAGGCGACCCGCAGTCAGGTCAAGGCGTTGCTCGACGCTTACCGGCGTTTTACCTCTCTTTATGATTTTTCGCGCAGTATGATGAACACCGGCTACGGCGTGGGAGTAAACTTTTTGTTCTTTTATACCGGCTCGTCCGGCTCGTCGATAATGTCGATGATATCCGCCGCGCCCGAGGAATACGGCGAATACAATTCGCGCCATAGCAGTATAAACGGATATATTTCTACGACTAATTCCAACGTCGGCGAAAATCTGTCTTATTCCAACGTCTTTGAAGCCATAAAGGGCTTTATCGTCACAATGGAGCTGGAGTCTCTGATTTTTCAAGACCAAGGCGACAACGGTCTTTCTCCGATAGAAAGCCGCATGAGAGACACGCTCGCCCTCGTCGACTTGAGCCTTAGCGTCGATATCGACCAAAAATCTTATGACGGCAACTTTGCGTTCATCGACCAAAGAATAGAGCTTCTCATGACGCGGCTTGCAAAAATGTCAAAAAATAACGTCATAAGGCTGTTTTTAGATAAATACTATTCGGGCGATTTATACGACGGGCTTAGCGCGGCGTTCGCCTCGGGGCGGCCTTCCTATGACGAATTTATAAACGCTGGCAGAACTATCGTCATCGAGTCGGGTTATGTCGCAGACTACGTCCGCAAGGAAAACCTGTCGCTAATCATCGCCGACCAAAATTTTGTCGACGCGGATCTCAACAACATATACGGAATATTTAACTATCTCGTCATCGGCACGTCAAAATATTCGTTGAGGAGCGACGTAGCGCAAATTGTCTTTATGCTCGACAACCGCGAAATGCTCGGCGAGCTGACGACGCCGCTGAGCCTCGACAGGGGCTACGGCTATATGATTTTCGGGTTTAATATTCTCTATTATTTTTTGATAATGATAGGAATAGTCATAGGCGCGGGAACTATCGCCGGCGAGCACAGCGCGGGAACAATCAAGCTGCTGCTCATTCGGCCTTATAAACGATGGAAGTTTCTCCTGTCAAAGATTTATATGACGATAATAGTCATGCTTATCTTGTTTGCCGTGTCGTTCGGGCTTATGTTTTTGATCGGGGGAATCTTTTGGGGCTTCGGCTCAAGCTTTAACGTGCTTATCATGTTCAACGCCGCAAAGGTTCTGATTATGAAGCCCGCGGGCGTAATGGCGTTGATGTTCCTCTTTTACTTTTTGGAATGCATGGTCTACACCATGATATCTATCATGGTTTCGACGGTTTTCCGCTCTAAGGCGGGGGCTGTCGCCGTCTCTATGGCCATTTACTTCGCCGCAAATATAATGATACTCATGCTCGCGTCGAACGATTGGTTTAAGTACGTGCTGTTTAACAACACAAACCTGTTTTATTACCTCTCGACCGGTCCGACGCTCAACGATATGACCTTCGGCTTTTCGCTTATCGTCGACCTCGTCTATCTGTCGGTCATAACCGCGTCAATGTTTTGGGTCTTTACCAAAAAGGATGCGAATTAGCGACCGCTGACCAATGAGCACGACCATTGAATTCCGTCACACGCCCCGATAATGTGCGTCGATAACGAAAATTATCGGGAAAATCGGAAAAATTTACCATAAATTATTTTGAAACAGTCTTTACAAAGCCTGCGAAATGTGATAAAATATTGACGTTCTTTAAAAGCCGGGCAGGCTTTGAGAATTAAGGAGGTATCTAAATGAAAAAGAAAGTAACACTGTTGGTCATGACCGTTTCGGTCGTCATGCTTATGGCTATGCTCCTGTCGAGCTGTAGTCTTATCGTTGCCGGCAAATATTCCGGCGGCGCGGCGAGCGGAGATTCCGAGGCGGCAATCGAAGGCGTTTTTGAATTTAAAGCAAACGGCGACGTTACCTATAAGGGCAAGGACGCCGACGGCAACGACATAGACTTTGCGGGAACCTTTAAGGTAACGCCGGGCAAGGACGGAATCAACTACGTCGCAATCGAGGGCGAGGACAAAAACGGCAATATCAACCTAAGAGACGACAGCGGCGAAAACAAAAACACCTTTTGGGGCGTAGCTACCTATTTTGAGGGAAGAAAGCAGATATTGGTCTATTGGGACGGCAGCGTAGAGGAAACCGACGCTTACGTCTATAAGAGATAGGGGCGCGCAACCCTTAAATTAAAAAAAAGAAGGCTCGTTTTGCCGCAGGCAGGGCGGGCTTTTTTCTTTTTTTGAAAAAGCCCCTCAAAACGGCAATTAGCTTTTTAAACGCCGAATTTTAGAGTTTATCAATTCTTGATAGTTTTTTCAATTTTTGATATTTTCGCCGCTAAGGGCAAATTTAGCCCTAATTTTAAGGTATTTTAAAAATAGCCTTTTAAAACGCTTTCCTTTTTTATTAAAATATGCTATAATATATACGGTATAAATATGTACTATTTGACATTGAGAAAGCAAGATATTATTTTGATTATGAGCTTTGACGCGGACAACGAATACGACACACGTTTTTTTGACGCTTTGGCAAACAAAAAACGAGTCGTCTTTCTCGACGGGGATAAAATAAAATCGCTCATTCTTTGCGACGGCGACGGCGGCCAAATATGCTACGCGACGGGCTTAAAGCCGAGGAGCATAGCCGCGCGTCTGGAAAAAAATTATTATTTGAATATTTAAATTTTTATTCACTACAAAAAAAGGAGACTTTATGGCTAAGAAAATCGAAAAATACGACGAGGGCGACATTCAGGTTTTAGAGGGGTTAGAGCCGGTTCGCAAGCGTCCCGGCATGTATATCGGCTCGACGGACGAAAAGGGGCTGCACCATCTCGTCACGGAAATCGTCGACAACAGCATAGACGAGGCTCTCGCGGGATATTGCACCGAGATAAAGGTGTCGATAGAACGCGACGGCTCGGTCTGCGTCGTCGACAACGGGCGCGGCATTCCGACGGGAATCATAGCCAAGGAGGGCAAGTCGGCGGTCGAGGTGGTTCTGACAAAGCTTCACGCGGGCGGCAAATTCGGCAACGGCGGCTACAAGATATCGGGAGGTCTGCACGGCGTGGGGCTTTCCGTCGTCAACGCGCTGTCCGAATGGCTCGAGGTGGAGGTTCGCCAAAACGGAAGGCTCTTTAAGCAGACCTACAACAGAGGCGTTCCGCAAAGAGACCTAAAAGACGCGGGCGAGGCGGAGGGAACGGGCACAAAGGTGACGTTCTTTCCCGACGGCGACATATTCGAGACCGTCGAATTCAAATATGAAACCATGAGAAACCGTCTGCGCGAGCTTGCTTATCTCAACAAGGGGCTGACTATCTCGATAGAGGACAAGCGCGACGGGCAGGAACGCGCCGAGAGCTTCTTTTTTGAGGGCGGAATAGTGTGCTTTGTCGAGCAGCTAAACAACGGCAGGCCTTGCTTTTTTAAGGACGTTATCTATATCGACGCGGAGCACAACGAGGGCGAAATAGAAATCGCCATGCAATATAACGACACCTACACCGAAAACATAGTCTCGTTTGCCAACAACATAAACACCGAGGAGGGCGGAAGTCACCTTGACGGTTTCAAAAACGCTTTGACAAAAATCGTCAACGACTACGGCAAAAAGGTCGGCGCGCTAAAGGACGAGGAAAAGCTGTCGGGCGACGACGTCAGAGAGGGCTTAGTCGCCGTCATAAGCGTCAAGCTGACCGAGCCGCAATTTGAGGGGCAGACAAAAACCAAGCTCGGCAACAGCGAAATGAGAACGGCGGTGACAAAGGTTGTCACCGAATATTTCGGAACCTATCTTGAAGAACACCCTAAGGAATGCAAGGATCTCGTTTCGCGCTGTATGCTTGCCCAAAGGGCGAGAGAGGCGGCGAGAAACGCGCGCGAGCTGACGAGGAGAAAGAGCGTGTTAGAGACGACGACGCTCCCCGGCAAGCTGTCGGACTGCTCCGACAGAGACCCCGCAAACTGCGAAATCTATCTGGTCGAGGGCGATTCGGCGGGCGGCACGGCAAAGCAGGGCAGAGACAGACGCTTTCAAGCCATTTTGCCGCTTCGCGGAAAGATACTAAACGTCGAAAAGGCGAGAGAGCACAGAGCGCTTGAAAACGAGGAAATCAGATCTATGATAACGGCGTTCGGCTGCGGAATTCAAAAGGATTGCGACACAAGCAAGCTGAGATACAACAAGGTCATATGCATGACCGATGCGGACGTCGACGGAAGCCACATAAGAATTTTGCTTTTGACCTTCTTTTTCCGCTTTATGCGCCCCTTAGTCGAGCTTGGCCACGTCTATGTAGCCATGCCTCCGCTCTATAAGGTTCAGAGGGGCAAGAACGAAAAGTATTTTTATGACGACGCGTCGTTAGAGGCGCATTTGAGCGAGGTCGGGAGAAAGGGCATAGACATTCAGAGATATAAGGGTCTCGGCGAAATGAACGCCGAGCAGCTGTGGGAGACGACCATGAACCCGGCGGGCCGCACGCTAATGCAGGTGACTATGGACGACGCCACGGACGCCGATCGCATATTTTCAATGCTTATGGGCGACGAGCCGGAGCTGAGACGGCAGTTCATCGAAGAAAACGCGACGCTTGTCAAAGAGCTTGACATATAATTTGAGGGAGGATTTACCTAAATGGCTAAGAAAAAAGATCACGAATACGAGCCGATTATAGACAACACTAAAATAATCAAAATGCCCGTCGAAAGCGAAATGAAAAAGTCCTTTATAGCCTACGCTATGGCGGTCAACGTTTCGAGGGCTATTCCCGACGTAAGAGACGGGTTGAAGCCGGTTCACAGACGCGTGCTTTACGCTATGCACGAGCTGGGGCTTAGCAACGACAAGCCTTTCAGAAAATGCGCGAGAATAGTCGGCGACGTTTTGGGCAAATATCACCCTCACGGCGACAGCTCGGTCTATGACGCGCTGGTCAGGCTTGCGCAGGACTTCTCAATAAGAGCGCCGCTCGTCGAGGGACACGGAAACTTCGGCTCTGTTGACGGAGACCCTCCCGCGGCTCAGCGTTATACCGAGGCGCGGCTTGCAAAAATCGCCGGCGAAATGCTCCGCGATATAGACAAAAACACCGTCGATTACTATCCGAATTTTGACGATACGCTAATGCAGCCGACGGTTTTGCCGTCGAGGTTTCCAAACCTTTTGGTCAACGGCTCCGACGGTATAGCCGTCGGTATGGCGACGAGTATACCTCCTCACAATCTGGGCGAGGTCATAGACGCGACGGTCGCGCTGATAGACAATCCGCTTGCCGAGGTTGAGGAAATTATGCAATACGTTCCCGCGCCCGATTTTCCGACGGCGGGAATAGTCATGGGCAGAGCGGCGATAAGGCAGGCCTACAAGACGGGGCGCGGCGGTTGTATACTCCGCGCGCGCGCCGAAATAGAGGAAATGCAAAACGGCAGAACGAGAATAGTCGTCAGCGAGCTGCCTTATCAGGTCAACAAGGCCAAGCTAATCGAGACTATCGCCGATCAGGTCAAGGACAAGAGATTAGAGGGCATATCCGACGTAAAAGAGGAATCGGACAGAAAGGGTATGCGCGTCGTCATCGACATAAAGCGCGACGCCAACGCGCAGGTCGTTTTGAATACGCTCTATAAGCAGACTAACATGCAGATTTCTTATAGCATTATTTTGCTCGCCCTAAAGGACGGCGCGCCTAAGATAATGAACCTCAAGGAAATTTTGGAAAGCTATGTAGCCCATCAAAAGGAGGTCATCATAAGACGCACAAGGTATGACCTCGAAAAGGCCGAGGAGAGGGCGCATATCGTTCAGGGCTTGTGCATCGCGCTTGCCAATATCGACGAGGTCGTCAAGGTCATCAAGGAATCAAAGGACAGATACGCCGCCGCCGAAAAGCTCATCGAACGCTTTTTGCTGTCGGAAAAGCAGGTCAACGCCATTCTCGAAATGAGATTGCACCGCCTGACAAGTCTGGAGGTCGAAAAGTTAAATCAGGAATTAGAGGAGCTTTTTGCCGCCATAGAGGAATATAAGAGCATTTTGGCGTCGCCAGAAAAGGTCTCCGAAATTATCAAAAAGGAGTTGCTCCAAATCAAAGAGGTCTATAACGACGAAAGACGCTCCGAGCTGTCTTATGACTATGAGGAAA
>JAISRB010000013.1 GCA_031273825.1 Clostridiales bacterium | reverse complement strand
AAAAGCATGTAGATACCGCGCGACCATATGTAAGCGTTGCTTAAATCGTGCAAATCTACTCCCGCCCTTTCCGTCTCGGCTACGGCTTGCGCCAGGGCTATATTTGAGGCGAATTGATTTAAGTATATTTCCGAATAAATTGCCGGAATCGACATGTTGTTGATTACATTATCGTATATCTCGCCAAAAATAGCCGCTATCTTCGCGTATTTCTCTTGGCTCAAAACGGCGCGGACGGCAGCCCCGTCGGCCGCTATCTCGCTCTCAAATTCGCCGGCAAGAGCCGGCAGCCCCTGCATACTCATAAACAAGTTATCGACAATACCGGCTATCCTCGCGTTCATCTCCGCGTTTTTAGCGTCGGGCAACGCCTCGCCCCGCGCGTGTGCGACAACGGCCGCGTCGAGCATAGCCGTAACGACCGACGGCGCGCTTGTCTCGGCGACGGAATACAAAAAGCTTTTTTCTATCGCCGCTCTCAGCAAGTCCGCGTCGATAGCCGCGTTTTTGACGAGCGCGTCTTTTTTGATATAAATATCAGAGCCGACATCGATATCGGCTCTAAGCTTGAGCTTTTTTTTGTCCTTGTCCGAAAGCGACGAAACCGCCGTCTTGCTATATGAATCCTTTATGGCTTGCTTTTGGTCTTGCGTCAAGGCGGCGTCGCCTTGAACGCCGGCCATAAAGTCGTCGTCGGTTATTTTGTCGAAGGTTTCGACGGACATGACGACGGGTATAGTGTCCTCGACTCCGCTGTTTGCCAGCCCCGTGTCGACTATGTCCGACATGTAGTCGGGCAGCTTTAGGTCGCACATGGCCTGCGCAAAAATCAAAATCACGCAAAGACAAACTATATGCGCGTAGGGTTTGAGATATTTTAACAGCTTAATCAAAGCGCGTCTCCTTTTTTCTTGTCGTATTTTTTTATACCGTGCTACAATAATAGCAGTCTCGTATATTCTATTGTTAATTTATTAACTAAATATTAAATCAAGGGCGTTTATTTATAATAGTAATTTTCTTGCCACTCCCACTCCGTCGATAGCGTCCTTGCAATAAAAATCCGCGCCGATAAGCTTGCTGTTTTCTTTGGTGACGACCGCGCCGCCGACCATTATTTTTGCGTCGGAGACCTTTCTTATCTCGGCTATCGCGTCGCGCATGTTGTTTAGGGTGGTGGTCATGAGCGCGCTAAGACCGACAAGCTTGATGTCGTTTTGCTTTATTGCCGATATGATTGCGTCCGTGGGGACGTCCTTGCCGAGATCTATTACGTCGTAGCCGTAGTTATTCAGCAGCATTTTTGCGATGTTTTTGCCTATATCGTGAACGTCTCCGAATACCGTGGCAAGCAACACCGTGCCTTTGCTCTCGGCCGATTTCGGATTTTTTTCCTTGACGGCGTCAAAGGCTGCCTTTGCGGCGTTTGCCGCCGCCAAAAGCTCGGGCAAAAACACCTCGCCGCGCTCATAAAGCGCGCCCATTATGTCGAGGGCGGGTATCAGATATTTGTTTATTACCGTCAAGCCGTCCGCGCTTTCGAGATATCGGCGCGAAAGCTCGCCCGTCAGCCCGCTTTGCCCCTTTATTATCGCCTCTATCAGAGGGTCAACGGCCTCCCGCGAAACCGCGCCGCCGCCCTTATTGCAGGCCGGCGCGACCGTCGTTTTTGGACCGTCGCGTCTGTCCTTATATTTTGCTATGTAGCTTTCGGCGTTTTTGTCCTTGTTATATAGCACGCGATAGCTGTCTACCGCTCCCGTGACGTCGTCGTTTAGGGGGTTCAAAATTGCCGCCGTCAGACCGTGCGCCAAGGCGTGCGACAAAAACGCCGAATTAATCTGCCCTCTGCAAGGCAGGCCGAACGAGACGTTGCTAAGCCCCAAAACCGTCTTGCAACCGTATTTTTCGTTTATGATTTTGACGGCCTTAAGCGTGTTGACGACGTTTGCCTGCTCGGCCGACGCCGTCAGCGTCAGACAGTCAAATATCAGCTTTTCCTTTTCTATGCCGTATTCCCTTGCGGCGGCGATTATCTTTTCGGCGATTCTTATTCTGTCCTCTACGGTTTTTGGAATTCCCGCCTCGTCGAGAAGCAGACAGACAATCGGCGCGCCGTATTTTTTTGCAATCGGGAGTATGGCTTTTATATTTGAGGTCTTGCCGTTGACGGAATTTATCAGAGGCAGACCCGAAACGTAACGCGCCGCCCTTTCCAACGCTTGTTTGCCCGACGAATCAAGACAAAACGGAGCGTCGACTATGCCGTTAAAGCTTTTGACTATAAGGCTCAAAACCTCGGCCTCGTCAATCTCAAAAAGACCTGCGTTTATGTCTATTATATCCGCTCCGGCCTTTAGCTGTTCGCGCCCCTCGGCTATCAGATATTCAAAGTTTTTTTCTATCAACGCCTTTTTTAAAAGCGGCTTGCCGGTGGGGTTGAGCCGCTCGCCGATGATAGTAAAGCTGTCGTCTATGACGACGATTTTGCTCTGCGAGGCCGCGACGGTTTTTTTGACGGCGGCTCTAACGGGCTTTGCTTTGCTTTTTAAGAGAGCCTTTATCGCCTCGATATAGCTTGCGTCCGTGCCGCAACAACCGCCGACAAAAGTCGCGCCGGCGTCGATAAGCTTGTCTAAGCTTTCGATATATTTTTGAGGAGTCATACCGTATACGCTTACGCCGTCCTTAAATTCGGGGATTCCCGCGTTTGCCTTGGCTATAATCGGAAGGTTTATGACGGAGGCTATTTCCTCGACTATCGGCAGCATTTTGTCAGGCCCGCTTGAGCAGTTAAGCCCGAACGCGTCAACGCCTAACCCCTCCGCGGTGACGGCGGCGGCCGACGGAGAAACGCCCGTAAAGGTGCGGCCGTTCAACTCAAAGGTCATGGTCGCAAAGACGGGCAGCCCGCAATTTTCTTTGGCGGCGAGTATTCCGGCCTTTAATTCCAAAAGGTCGGAAAAGGTTTCAAAATATATCAAGTCGACTCCGCAAGCCGCCCCCGCCTCGACTATTTCTTTGAAAGCGTCGTAAGCGTCGTCAAAGCTTAAAGAACCCAAAGGCTCAAGCAGCTTTCCGAGCGGGCCTATATCAAGCCCGACAAATTTCGCGCCCGCGCTTTTGGCTATACTTACTGCCTTTTTGACGGTTTCTCCGACGGTCTTGCCGAATTTTTCAAGCTTAAAGCGATTGGCCGAAAAGGTGTTGGTTATTATTATATCCGAACCGGCCGCGACGTAAGACTTGTGGATATCTCTTATAAGCTCCTCGTCGTTAAAGCTAAAAAGCTCGAGAGCGTCGTAGTTTTGAGGATATTTTTTCATGACGGTAGTGCCCAACGCGCCGTCGAGTATTATGAAATCTTTTTTTGCGATAAAATCTCTTAGTGACATGCTTTCTCCGTAAGAAAATTTATTGCGGCGGTCTGCCTTCCGAAAAACCGCCGCGGTCTATGACCGCCGTAATGCTTTTTGCTATTTGAGGCTTGTTCATAGTGTAGAGATGTATTCCGTCGACCCCTTCTCTTATCAGCCCGTTAATCTGTCTTGCGGCGTAATCTATTCCGGCCTTAATCAGACCGTCGGAGTCGTTTTCGTATTTGCAAAGAATTTTTACCAGCTCGCCCGGAATGGACGCGCCGCACATAAATATCATGCGCCCGACCTGCGAGCTTGACATAACGGGCATTATGCCGCAAAGAATCGGCGCGTTTATTGCTTTTTTTGCCAAAAGCTCGCGAAACCTAAAAAACGCGGCGTTGTCATAAAACAATTGCGTCGTCAAAAAATCCGCGCCAAGCTCGACCTTTAGCTTCAAATATCCGATATCCGCGTCGAGAGACTCCGCGTCAACGTGTCCCTCGGGATACGCCGCCGCCCCCACGCAAAACCGCTTTTTGTCGACGGCGGCGATGAGGTCGCTCGCGTGATAAAAATCGCAAGCGCCGCCCTCTTCGTTGATTTTGTCGCCCCTTAACGCCAAAATGTTGTCTATTCCGCAATCGGAGGCCTGCAAGAGTTTTTTTTGAATGTCGGGCTTAGACGCGCCCGCGCAGACGAGATGCATTATGCTCTCGATGCCATGATTTTGCTTTATGCCGCGGGCCACGTCGAGCGTAAAGGTAGCTGCGCCGCCGCCACCCGCGCTGTTTGTCACGCTGATAAAATCGGGCCTAAGCTTTGCAAGCTCGGCCACGACCGCCTCGTAGTCTATCGTCAGGTTTTCCTTAGGCGGAAAAATTTCAAACGACAAGGTCGTCTTTTTTTGTCTTATTATGTCGATTATTCTCATGAGTGATTCCTTGAAAGCGCGTGTTATGGGCGATAATTAATGATTATTAAAGTATATCACAACGGGAAAAAAAACTCAAAGAAAAAAGCCCGAAAAATAAAATTTTATCCTACAACCCCAGCTCCTTGCATAATTCCTCCAACGATTGTTCGGGCTTTATCGCGGCCAGATTAGAAAAATCGCGGTAGGAGCTTTTGCCGCCGTCGTCTAAATCTAACGAATCCGCGTCGTCGCCGGGTTCGTCAAGGGCGGACTCGTCCGCCGCCGAAAATTCGCTCTTTATCTTTTTTATAATTTGATTATAGGCGTCCTTGTCGCCGTCGCCGTCAAACAGCCGTTTTGTTTCGCTCTTATATTGGCTCAAAATCTCGTCGTTTAAGGTCGGCTTGTTGTTTTCCGTAATTATCCCGAAATCGCTCTTTAGTATCTCTTGAAGCTCGGTTTCGATTTTTATATAATATGCCTGATTTTTTTTATAGTCGTCGTTGCCGCCGTCCTTCAGGCTGTTTTCAAAATAGCTCGTCCACTTGGCTTGAAGGAGGCGCAGACGCTGTCCCTCGAGCGCATACTTGATTTTTATCGCCGATATAATCTCGTTAGATTTTTCGTTTGCCGCGATGAGCGCGTTTTTTACGTCGTCCTCGCGGTTTTTCAGTTCCTTTATTTTTGCCGCAAGCTTTAGGTTTTGAGCCTTTAACTCGTTTATCCTCAGCTTTTGTTCCTTTAGCTTGTCGTCGAGCGCGGCGTTATTCCGCGCGATATATTCGTCCACCTCGCGCGTGTCGTAACCTCTTTTTTTTAACGAAAATCCCGCCATAAAATATTCCCCCTCCGCGTATATGTCAACGGGTAATATTTTATAACGGGACGTGCCGAAAAGTCAACGGCCGTGCCTGTCTTTTTTTGTCTTTTGCCGTCGTTTAACGGCGAAACACAGCGAAACCGCCAAAACCTATCTGTTTAACGGTTCAACGGTAAACGAATAAACGAGAGGCTTATTCATATTCAGCGTATATTTTTTTAGCGTCATAGGGCCGCAGCTGTTGCTTCCGCTGCCTCTGACAAAGCCGTCAACCGTTAGATTTGTAGTGTTTTTTGGCTGTAAGTCCTCTTGATGCTTTGCTTCCTCGATTTGCTTAGCGGTGTTCCGCGAGGCGTTAAAATAAAAATTCTTGTCGGTTTTTCTAAAGATTAAGCCGTTTTCCTTTTCGTCGCTTATCTTAAAATATCTGACCGCCGAACGGTTTCCGCTGTCCTGCGGTTTGATATATTTTTCGGCGAAGCCGTCTACCGTGTTGCGGTATATTCCAACCGTCGCGTGGTCGGTCATATCGGGCAGAGTTTCGCCCTCGCCCAGACCGAAGTATTCTATAAACTTAAAGCGCGAATCAAGCTCGACGTTAAGCCCGAATCTCGGCGCGGGAGCCATTCTCTTATAAAACCGACAGATAAATCTCACGACATAGAGCCGCGCCGTAACGGTTATTTTTCCCTTGCCGTCGATTATATAGGTAACCTTAACGCCGTATAAATCTTTTTTGTCGCCGAGGGCATAGGCGGCCTTGATTTCAACCCTTTTCTTTTCGGTCTTATTTTCGCCTATTTGCTTTGCCGTTATCTTTTTTAGGCGAACCTTTAGATTGTCCGTGCCGAATTTTTTGTAAAGCTTTTTTATCAGATTGTCGTTGTCGAGGGGCGCGCGGTAGACCGACGGATAAAAGCCGGTGTAGCCGCTCTCGGGATTTTTGTTGAGATATTCCTTTTCCTTATACTTCAAACTGCTCATCAAGCCCGTTTCAAGACTAAAGACGACGACCCCGCCCTTAAACCTCACGGTTATATTTTTGTCGTCCTTTGCAAGCTCGGCCTTATAGACGGTGTCCTTTTCCTTTAGGGTCTTAGCGTCAACGGCGTTAAGCTCTATTTGCTCCTCACTGACGACGCTCCCCGACGCTTTGTCAACGCATATAAAGTTTATGTGATATTCCGAATTTTTGTCGATTTTTTTGTGGTTTACCGTTACGGTTTTTTCGCCTCCGGCCTCTACGTCCGCGCAAAAGTCGCCCTTTGCTATTTCCTCGCCGTTTTTTAACAGCTTCCAAAAAATCTGAATATAAGACGACGACAAAAACGCGTTTCGGTTTTTTATCTTATAAGAGCCGTCGGTCTCCGAGGAAAAAATAAGCGGACGGTATACGGCCTTCATATTCAGCGCGCCCGTGTGCGGCGTGCGGTCGGGATAAAACAGCCCGTCGACGCAAAAATTGCCGTCGTGCTTTTCCTCGCCGTGGTCGCCGCCGTAGGTGTATTTATATTTTGCGCCCTCCTCAAGGTGCAATACCGCGTGATCGCAAAACTCCCAAATACAGCCGCCCATCAGATTGTCGCTCGAATAAAACGCGTCGACGTATTCTCTCAAATTGCCCGGCCCGAAGCCCATCGCGTGGGCGTATTCGCAAAAGAAATAAGGCGCGTTTTTGTGCCACGGCATGGCTATTCCCCTGACGACTCCGTTGACGTGGCTCATAAAAGGATACATCGTGCTCATTACGTCATAATGCTTGCGCTTTAATATATGCCGCGCCCCCTCGTAGTGGACGGGGATTTTTGTGCCCAAAGCCTTTAGAAGCTTATAGCACGCGTCCTGATTTGCTATGCCGCCGGCCTCGTTGCCGAGCGACCACATTATGACCGACGCGCGGTTTTTGTCCTTGTGATAGAGCCGCCTTACGCGGTCGGTATAGCGCGCCTCCCACTTAGGGTCGTCGCTTATAAGATTCATGCCGCCTTGCTTGTTAAAGAGCGTAGCTTTTTTTAATTCGCCGCAGCCGTGTGTTTCTATGTCGGCCTCGTCTATGACGTATAGCCCGTATATGTCGCAGAGCGTCAAAAATATCGGGTCTTTGGGATAATGCGCCGTTCTTACGCCGTTGACGTTATATTCCTTCATCAGCAAAACGTCGCGTTTCATCTCGTCCGCCGTCATGACGTAGCCGCCGTGAGGCGTCGAATCATGGTGGTTTACGCCCTTGATTTTGATTTTTTTGCCGTTCAGCTTAAATACGTTCCCCTCTATTGCGATATTTTTAAAGCCCGTATAATTTCTTATCACGTCAAGCGTTTGGCCGTCTCTTTCGAGGGTTAAAAAAAGCTCGTAGATTTCGGGAGTCTCGGCGTTCCATTCTTTGACCCTTAAGCCGTCGAGGGTAAGCTCCGCGGTGTCGCCGCGAACCTGAATTTTTTCCTCTTTTATAAGCTCGCCCTTATAATAAAGCGCGGCAGTTAAGCTTATTGCAGGCTCGGCGGCGTTCGGCGCGTTGCTTGTTACGCTTTGCGCGGCGGCGGACGTTTCCTCCGTCGCTTCGGCGATTGCTTCCTCCGAAACCTCTGCGGTTGCTTCCTCCGAAGCCTCGACGGTTGCCTCCTCCGAAGCCTTTGCGGTTGTCTCCTCCGAAACCTCTGCGGTTGACTCCTCCGCAACTTTCGTTCCCACGCTTACGGCTTTCTTTTTGTCTATATCGGTCTTGATTTTGAGGTCATAGCTCCCGTCGGAGTTTTTTGACGGGTCGGCAAAAAAGTCGTAGACGTATAGGTCGTTGTACTCCGTGATATATACGTCTCTGAATATGCCGTTTTCTCTGAACATATCCTGACATTCGAGGTAGGTTCCGTTGCACCACTTATAGACGACGGCGACAAGCTCATTTTTTCCCTCGGTCAGGTATTCGTCTATGTCAAACTCCGCGCTGTTGTGACTGCCCTCGCTGTAGCCGGCGAATTTGCCGTTGACATAAAGCTCGAGGCACGACGAAACGCCCAAAAAGGTTATGATTCTGTGCAAGCTTAGGTCGCCGACGTCAAATTCCTTTAGATATACGCCGACGGGCGCGTCGGCAGGAAAATTGGGCGGGTCGGCGGCAAAGGGATATCTGACGTTGAGATAGA
>JAISRB010000008.1 GCA_031273825.1 Clostridiales bacterium | reverse complement strand
GCCGTCGTATAGGCGCGCCTTAAATTTTGCCTCCGAGTTGTAATAGGCTCTAAAGTCGTCGTGAGCGGCGGCAACCTCGCCCGGCTCAAAAAAGCGCGCCAACGTACTCGAAACCGGCGGCCCTATAAACGACGGATAAAGTCCTTTGTCAACGGTCTTTCCGCGCGTAGCAAACACGCGGTCAAAGGTCTCATAAATTCCCTTGCTTGTGTCAAACAGCGTTCCGTCTAAGTCAAAAAATACCGATTCGTATTTATATTTCATTCTAAGCGGTTTCCTAAAAAAATTTTTATCAGACTTCTTTTAACCTTATTTTTTATCTTTGTCGGGCTTGCCGTCCTCGTCTATTAGCGGAATGGTAAAGCCCCTGCCCAAGACCTCCGTGGCCGGCATGGCAAAGGCAAAGGCGTTTTTGTCAAGCTCCTTTAGCAGACGATGAAAGTCGGTGACCTGCCGCCGCCTGACGACGCACTGCAGCATTGTCTTTTGCGCGCCCGTATACGCGCCGACGCAAGGAATGAGCGTCACGCCGCGGTGAACGCGCTCTATTATTTTTTTGCTCAGCTCGTCGGGCTTTTCGGTGATGACGGTATAGGTCACCGCCGTAGTAAAGCCGCGCGCTATAGTCTCCGACACCTTGCTTCCGACAAACATGCTGACAAACGAATACATGACCGGCTCAAACTGCTTTAAGACTATTCCGCCCACGATTACGACCACCGAGTCTAAGGCGAGAATAAACCACGCCACGTTTGTCGCCGAATACCGCTTTTGAATGAGCGCGCCTATGACGTCCGTTCCGCCGCTGCTCGCGTTGACCTTAAAGGTCAAGGCCAGCGATACGCCCGTAAACAGCCCCCCGAACACCGCGGCGAGCATTTTGTCCGCGCCGCCGCCGCTGCCCGTCGTATATTGCGGAAGCCCCGCCCTCTCGAACAGCTCGACGCCGACCGACAAAAGAGCTATGACAAACGCCGTCTTTAGCGCAAAGCTCTTATTCATCTTGAAATAAGCCAAAACCAAAAGCGGAATATTCAAAACAAAAATCGTCAGACCGACGGAAACCTCCAACGGCGTGTTATACAAAATCGACGCTATGCCCGTCACTCCCCCCGGAGCAAATTGATTCGGAACGGTAAAAACGTAAACCGAGATACATCTGGCTAACGACGCGATAATAAGTATGCCCGCGTCTCTGCAAAAAACAAAGCCCTTATTCTTTTTCATGACAAAGCCCTTACTCTTTTTTCATGCCCGAATTATATCACAAGGAAAAATATTTGTCAAGACGTTAAGGGGGGGTAGCGGCGTTTTGCCTAAGCAAATACATAGAAATGAGTTTGCCATGATATGAAAATGCGCTTGCTCTACTATCTCCTTTGCCGCCTCTTTTCACTGCAATCGGCTTATACGCATATAATCATATATACAAAACCTTAGAGCGGGGTGGTTTTATGTGCGGAATTATCGGTTATACGGGAGGCGGACAGGCCGTTCCCGTGTTGACAAGGGGGCTAAAGGCTCTTGAATATCGCGGCTACGATTCGGCGGGCGTCGCCGTCGCCGCCGATAAAAAAAACCTTGTCGTCAAAAAGAAAGGGCGGGTTTCGGAGCTTGAAAAGGCTCTCGCCGCCGCGCAGCCGCGGGCGACGTGCGGCATAGGTCATACGCGCTGGGCGACGCACGGAGAGCCGAGCGATCAAAACGCTCATCCGCAATCGGGTCCGTCGGGCGCGATCGCCGTCGTTCACAACGGCATAATCGAAAATTATCACGAATTAAAACGCGAGCTTGCCGATTCCGGAGGGGTGTTTTATTCCGAGACCGACACGGAAGCCGTCGCTCATCTGATAGAAAAATATTATGAGGGAGACCTCCGCGCCGCCGTTTTTGAGGCGGCTAAGCGGCTTTGCGGAAGCTACGCGATAGCCGTGCTGTGCGCCGATTTTCCCGACACCATAGTCGCGGCGGCTTGCGGCAGTCCGCTGATTGTCGGAACGGGCGACGGCGAAACCTATCTGGCAAGCGACGCTCCCGCGCTGCCCGAGACGGCGCGCGCGCTATACCGAATGAAGGACGGCGAAATCGCCGTGCTTAGGCCGTCTATCGCGGAATTTTTTGACCGCGACGGCTTGCCCGTGACAAAAACGCCGCTAAAAAGCCGTCCGGCATACGCGGAGGCGCGGCTTGACGGCGCGGAAAGCTTTATGATAAAGGAAATCGGCGAAATCCCAAAAGCCCTCTCAAAAACCGCCGTGTATTATCGCGGCGGATTTTTTGAAGAAAAGGAAACCGCCGAGGTCTTTTCGGCGGCAAAAAAAATCTTTATCGTCGGCTGCGGAACGGCCTATCACGCGGGGCTTATCGGCCGCGCTCTAATCGAAAAAATCGCAAAAATCCCCGTCGAAACCGATTTGGCAAGCGAATTCAGATATCGCGAACCGCTGATTACGCAAGATTCGCTCTGCATTTTTATAAGTCAAAGCGGCGAAACCGCCGACACCCTCGCCGCCGCGGCTCTCGCAAGGCAAGCGGGCGCTTTGACCGTCTGCATAACCAACGTCGCCGAAAGCGCGCTGACGGCGGCCTGCCGTCTGACCCTGCCGACGCTCGCCGGCCCCGAAATCGCCGTCGCCTCGACAAAGGCCTACAACTGTCAGCTGCTAATCCTCTATCGCCTCGCGTTCTGTCTGGGGCGGCTGGGCGGCAAGCTCGGCGACGCCGAATATTCCGGATATATAACCGCCCTCGAATCGGCGGCGGCCGGCATAGAAACAAGCTATCCCGATATTCCCGCAATGGCTCAAGGCTACAAAAATAACCGCGACTTATATTTTTTGGGACGCGGTCTCGACTACTTCACCGCCCTAGAAGGCTCGCTTAAACTCAAAGAAATATCTTATACCCATTGCGAGGCCTATGCCTCGGGCGAGTTAAAACACGGCGCATTGGCTCTCATCGAGGACGGCACGCCCGTAATCGCGACCGTCACCCAAGCCGCCCTGCTCAAAAAATCTCTGAATTCGCTCGAGGAAGTCAAGGCGAGAAAGGCGCAAATCATAGGCATAGGCAAGGCCGCCTATCTCACCT